>JASFHE010000078.1:0-14855 GCA_050123415.1 Desulfobacteraceae bacterium
TTTTGCTCTTGTCGTTTTTCTGGCCATGTGCTTTCTCCTATTTTAGGGGTACAAGGGAAAGCATAACATACTACGTTTATTTTGTAACCTTATTATTGAATCGAAATACTAGTGCCTGTGATTTTTTCTGCCTTTTCTCTTAAGGTGCTGTTCTGCCTGGTACATGAATGTCCTTATTGCTGCTTCTCTGCCTGGTTGAAAACTGGAATCATAGGGGGTATCCAGATAGGGCACACCCATTTTATTCATCACAGGATTTATAATTGCTGATGTAGTCGTGCTGGGCATACATGTAAAAGGGTATACATTTACTACCCCGTTGAACCCTTCTTTTACATATTCAAGTATGCCTGCGATACTTAGACATGCTTCAGTACCTACCTCAAAGCTGAACAGGTCTTCTTCTTTCAATACTTCGTCAAGATGGCTTACTTTATGGTCACCGGCTATGTCAAGTAAAGAGCCGATTCGTTCATAAGTCTTGTTTTGTCTCATCTCCTGATAGAACAGTTCGGCCCTGAACCTTAATGCCTTTTTAAGAGTGCCTATTATATTTTTAAACTTGAACTGCTTCAGGTTGAGTCTCAGTTCCGAACTTACCTCTTTAAAATCACTGTAGCTGATAAAGTTAACCCATTCAATAATTGAGGCATTTACTACTTCAGCTCCATGTTTTTCAAGTTTCCTTATGATGTCCTGATTTGAACGGACATGGGTCCTTAGATATATCTCTCCGACTATGCCTATCAGGGGTTTTTGAGGAATGTCGTAATCAATGATCAGCCTGGCATCCCTTACGATTTCCTCCAGATTCGCAAGAATAGAATTAAAATCTTTCTTTATTGCATATTTTTCAAAGGCATCTTCCATGTTACAAAGGGCCCGTTCTATCAACTCATCAGCCATTCCTTTTTCTTTTTCATATGGCCTGATTCGCCACAGCAGCCTGTCAATAATATCGCCAATGACGATTGAGAAAAAAGCTGATTTCCTCAGATCAGCCACCTTTTTCCGGTCAATCAACCCGTCTAGTGAATAGCCATCATCCGTGGTAATGGAACCGATTTTTAAATCCTTATATTCCGGAAATGTGTCAAGGACAATCCGCTGATATTTATTGTACATGCCAAAGCGGCAGGGCCCTCCTGCCTCAACCAGAAAGTATATATAGTCATTTATATTAAAATCTTTCCCTTTGACAGCCTGTTCGGTTTTCATATGATGGAGGATATCTCCAAGTGTCACCTGGCATGGAAAGCATTCCTTGCCGGAGCTGTACTCCAGGCCAAGGTCAAGACCTTTATAAGTGTCCATAACAATGGCGTTTATGTCAAAACTGCGAAATGTCGCTGCAAGAAGACGACAGCCGCTGTTGTTCATGTCAGGAACAAGGACAGTTTTTCCCTTTAGATTAAATTGTCCCACATTTTCTGTAAGTGACTGAAATGATTTTATATCTGTTGCATTCATTTTTTTGGACCTTTCACTTAAAACCTTAGTAATTAGAAAAGAGTATATAGAAAATAGTAATTAGAATAAAGTGGATTAAAGGCAACACAAGGTTTCTTTCCTATTTCCTCTTTCCTAATTTCTATATCCCTTTTTTTAAAGGCCTTGTGCCGTGTGCCGTGTACCTCGTTTCCATCAGTTCGCCAGCATGGTTCTTTCTTCCGTCTGTCTGTTAAGTTTGAACATGATATTTTCAATCACATTCCTGTATGCTTCCAGCCTGGTCATTACACCTGCAACCGCGCTGTGTTCATCAAGTTCGAGGATCAGTGACGGTTTATCCCCCATTACATGTTTATAAAAATGTTCAATAAATGAATCTGCGCCGCAACTGAAGTTTGTAAGGTGGAGACCGAAAAAGTTCGGGTTGGCCTTGATATATTTTGCTGTCCTTAATATCTGACCTCCAAAGCCCCAGTACATATCCGGGAAGTCCGAGAGATCAATATTGGAAACATCGATATAATCCATGGGCAGGGCCTTTAATCCTATTTTGGCAAAGTTTTGGCCCAGTCTGAGATTCAGTCTTTCATCATAAAGGTTATAGGGCCTTCCTGTTACTATTACAATCGGTTCGTCCGGATTGTGGTCGTTAATTATTTCACGGCCAGCATTATGTATTTCCTTGAGAAAGGCTTTATGATGCTTCATACCATAATACAATGCTTCCTTTATTTGTGCAGGTGTTTTACCCAGTATATGGGCTGTCTGTTCTGCCATTTTGATTGCAAGCGACCTGATATCAATATTGAGATGGAGAATTGGGCCGATCACTGTTTTTTTATCTATATCAAGGGCGGCATTAACCATGTATTTATTTGCCTGGACAAGCGGGCAATAGTACCCTTTTTCGTTTTTGTTCTTTGTTTCCATGTCGATAAGGACCGGTAAAAAAAGATACCGGGTTTTTCCTGCAAGGGCTTTTACATGGCCATGAGAAACTTTAACAGGAAAACATGTTTCAGCAGTCATGGCTTCGATACCCATTTCGGCAATATGATTATTTGTCGGAGAAGTGAGTACAGGCCTGAATCCCAGCCGGTCAAAGAAGTGAATCCATAAAACAGCGGTCTGCATTGTATATAATGAACGTTGAATCCCTATGGTTGGCCTGCTGTCAATTTCCATTACAGGTTCATCTGAAAGTACATCATACAGCCCGGTAATATATTTCTGCCATATTTCATCTCTTTGCTTAAAATAATTTGCTTCTTTTTTAGATGAACTTCTCGTTATTTCATATCGTCCGCATTCTCCCCCCCAGACACTTCTTCTACCGTCAAAGTCGTATATCTTGAGCTTGCACTGGTTGTGACATGCCGGATCGGCAGTGCATACTTTTTCTGTGTAATCCATTCGGTCATTAATACAGCTTTCAAGCCCTCTGAAACGGCTTGAAACATCTGTGTCAGGTTCCATTATTTCCTTTACTCTAAGGGCTGCCCCGTAGGCACCTAACACCTCTCTGTGTTTTGGGACGATCAGGCCCTGCCCCAGTATATTTTCAAACGCCGCGACAACGCCCTTGTTTAATGACGGACCTCCAAGGAACATTATTCTGTTGCCTATCTTTCTTTTTCCCACAACCCGGTTGAGGTAGTTATGGGCTATGGCATAGCACAATCCGCCAATAAGGTCCTGCTTTAATGCCCCTTTCTGATGATAACTTACAAGGTCTGACTCCATAAAAACTGTACATCTTTCGGCAAGCTTAATAGGATTTTTTGACGAGAGAGCAATTTCCTGAAATTCTCCGGCAATATTGATTCCGTATTTGTTGGCAAGCTCATGCAGAAAACTGCCTGTCCCGGCAGCACATACCTTGTTCATATCAAAATCAAGCGGGTAGCTGTTTGTAACGGATATATATTTTGCATCCTGCCCGCCTATTTCAAATATGGTATCAATTTTATTATCTATTTCAACGGCACCCCTTGCATGAGCGGTTATCTCATCAATAATCAGGTCGGCATTTAAAAAATCACCTACTACATTTCTTCCTGAGCCGGTTGTTGCAATACCCTTCAGTACTATTCTCTTATCCGCTTCATCCCGTACGGTCTTTAAAAGTGTCTGGGTTACTTCAATCGGTTTTCCCCTTGTATGTATATATGCCTTGTGAATAATATCTCCCTTTTCATTTATAATGGCATACTTGGTTGTTGTGGAGCCGATATCAAGGCCAAGATAGGCGGGGATCTCATTTCCGGAAAGTACTGCCCTGACCTTATTGTCTTCATCAAAAAATGTCCTGTTTATTTCCAGTCGGGGCGCGATGGGCAGGTCTTTGTAGGCATCACCTGCCTGCTCCCTGAGAAGTCCTGGTTTTACCATGTTTGTAATTTTTTCTTCCATGGCCTGAATGGCAACACCTATTGCACCGGTGGAGGTGCTGCAGTCCGGGACAACCAGACCCGGGAAATACTGCCTGAAGGCCTTTACCTGTATCTCATTCATTGAGAGTCCCCCTATAAAAAGGATGGGATCTTCAAGTGACCTGTTGGATACAATGGTACTTATATAGTTTCTGGCATTCCCCAGGTGGAGACCATAAATGATGTTTTCCAGGCGTTCTCCCTTGTTCTGGAGATGGATCATGTCTGATTTTGTAAATACAGTACATCGGCAGGCGACATGGGAAGGGCTGTCGCTTTTAAGGCCGAGGTCGATAAAATCCAGGAGGATTTTATCTATGTCATGTCCTGATGCATCCATCTTTTTGTCGTATATGGATGTTGCAAGGCGCTGGGCCTGCTGATCAATAAACGATCCGGTGCCTGAGGCGCACGGTCCGTTTGTGTTGAAGTATTCAAGGTCCCATGTGCCGTTGTTTCTGCCTATCTGGAAAAGGGCTGTGTCCTGGCCTCCCATGCTGATTATCGACTTGGTATCAGGAGCAATATGCAGGGCGCCCTTTACCTGGCAGATGGTTTCATATTCATAGAAACCCCCGAGTCTGGCACTTATCTGTTCGCCATGGTTGCCTGTAAAGGCCACGGCAATAATATTGTCTTCTCCGAACATTTTGTATTGGCTGATAAGAAGATCATGAACAGCATCTTCAATTTTACCGAAATGCCGGTGGTAGGGTGATTCATAGACGATCTGCCAGTCGCTGTTGATAACAACGGAGTTAATACTGACGGAACCGGTATCTATGCCTATATAGTATTTATTCATGCTCTGATCTGGTAAATGATTCATTTCCTGCATCCTTAAATTAAAAGTTAATCAAATGAAAACGTATAGCACTATAGAATGCAAATAATGAAAGAAAATTTGTTACTTCGAAGTGTAGAACAGATTGTCCCCATGCTTCTGTTCCTGAATATGTCCTTTTATTATCAGTCCCTTGATAAATCGTTCTGTTTCAACTTTTTGTATATTAAGGGAATTTGAGATGTCATCAACTGTCACAGGGCGCCTTTTTATCATTTCAATAATCTGGTCGCCTATTGAATCAGGTTTACCGGCTCTGCTTTTTAGCGGTGCAGCAGCAATAATTTCGGTGTTTCCTCCAAGTAACTTTTTTATTTCTTCAAGTTTTTCATTGCTTAGTGATATCGCACCGGGATCAGACGGCGGCCTGACAACGGTATTCAACTGTACTTTGTCAGGCTGTATATCGTTAATGGCTTTTAAAAGACCCGAAATCTCTTTTTCCGTATCATTTAATCCTTTAAGGAGTACTACCTCAAGAAAAAAATCCCCTGCACATTCCTTTCGTGTTTCCTTTAGACCCTTAAGGATATCATCCGGTTTAAGGCCGGGGTGCGGTCTATGGATTTTTTTATATGTTTCCTCATAAACGGAAGACAGGGTTGGTATCAGGATGTCAACATCGGTGATTTTTTCTCTTACCTGTCTGTTCCACAGTAATGATCCATTGGTTAAAAGGGTAACCGGTATTGATGTTATCTTCTTTATTTCTGAGATTATCAATCCTATATCAGTATTAAGGGTTGGTTCTCCTGACCCTGCAAGGGTGATTACATCAGGAGGAGTTTTTAAAAGAACCTCTTTGAGCTCCTCGATTACATCTGAAACAGAGACAAATGACGAAGGTTCCATTATCCGGTCAGTTGTCTTTCCAACCTGGCAGTATATGCAGTCATAACTGCATGTTTTTCGCGGGATCAGGTCAACACCCAGTGAAAGTCCGAGCCTTCTTGAGGGAACCGGACCGAATATATAAGACATACACTTTTCTCCTCATAAAAGTGGTAAACAGCATAATAAAATTAGCGTTATTACACAAGGGAAAACTAATATTTACTTATCTTGACAGACATTACCTGCTCCTATAAATTTTACATGTCTTCATTTATTTATTCTTCCCGATTTCGATTACCTGTTGTCTCAGGAGGGCACAAAGGGCCGTTTTATACGATGGCTGAACTGACTCTTGCCGGAAGTGAGGCAAATGCCGCAAAAGGCAGAGCCACTGTTGCCTGTCTCCAGTCGGAAGTAGCTGAAAGGGAAACCAAACAGGCTGAGGGAGCTAAGAAAGATCGGTGCAGCCTCGGAAGAGCAGACAGACAAGGCCGATCCGATAGAGGCCTTAAGAGCTGAGTAGGGGCGAATAATTTTTCGCCCCTACAGTCGTTATGCTATATTGTAATTATTTTTTTGTCTTTTTCGCAGTTTTTTTCTTCTTTAATTTTTCTATCATCTCTTCGACTTCTTCATAGCCTTCCCTGTAAAAACCTTCCTCTGAAGGTTCAAGTTCTCTGAGGAGTCTCAGAAATTCTCCGGCATGTTCCTTCTCTTCATCAGCAATGTCCATGAGGACCTCTCTGGCGAGTTTATTATTGGTGCTCTCGGCTGTCTGTTGATAAAGCTGGATGGCCTCATACTCCGCAGCAATCATGAATCTGATTGCTCGAACAAGCTCTTCATTGGTTAATTTTCTGTCATTTTTAAGTGCTGAAAACGGACTGCAAAATTCTGGCATTTCTTTTCTCCTTTATCATTTGATGATTTAATTCGAAAATAATACTCTAATTTTAATTTGCCTGCAATTTTTTAAATTGTATTATCAATGTATCTCATTGCTGTATTTCGGTGGTCATGATCGGGCAGGCACAGATGCCTGCCCCTGCAAGGTTAAATTTATTCTGTACATGAAACAGGTTTCATATGTCTCTATTTTCGCTATTTTTGCAGGGGCCGATTCCCGTGTCGGCCCGGTTTTTAGATATGGTTTGTTTTATTAAATCAACTCCTGGATACTGTTTATGATCCGGTCGGGTACGACAGGCGAGTCCTTTGGAAGTCCCTTTTTCGCGTAATCATTCCATATTCCGAAAATCCCCAGCTTCTGAGGGCCACCAACATCAAATTCAAGATTGTCACCGACAGCCCAGCATTCTTCCGGCTTTAATCCCAGACCCTCCAGCGTTTTTATATAAATCCTTTCATCAGGCTTTCCGAATCCCTGTTCTCCTTCGATCATGATTACATTAAAGTATTTTTCAAGGTCGAACTTCTCTATTTTAGCCCTCTGCTTTTCCATTTCTCCATTTGTCATTAAGGCAAGTACTACGTTGTTTTTATACATGTACTCTATGGTTTCCTTTGCGCCTTCAAACAGGTAAAGCTCTTCTTCTTTTCTCCTCTGAAAGGTATCCGCAATTATATAGGCCAGAGAGGTGTCATCAACATCGAGCTTTTCAAACACCATCTCCATAACCTCCCTCCTGGCCCTGTTCAAATCACTGCGGCCTATCCTGTGGCGTTCCGGATCAGACCAGTACCACCGGCTTATCTCCTTTATTGTGTCATAGAGTAAATCCGGTTCAAGCCCTTCATTTTCTACCGAAAATTCGTTACACACCTGTTTCCAGATTGGTTTTGAAATTTCACCATATGCGATAATCGTATCATCAAGATCAAATAAAATTCCCTTGGGAAGCATTTTTTCTCCTTTTAAATCTCTATGATCTCTTCTCTTTTGGGGCCCACGGAGATATACCTGGCAGGCACATTGATAAGCTCTTCTATCCTGTTAACATAATTTTGGGCTTCATCCGGCAGACCTTGGAATGAATTTATACCTGTAATATCACATTGCCATCCTTTTAAAAACTCATAAACAGATTTTGCCTTTGTTAATTTCAGATTGCATGGAAATTCGGTAGTTATCTCCCCGTCGATTTCATAGCCTGTACATATTGGAATTTTTTTTAGAGACCCTAAAACATCAAGCATGGAAAGGGCTACTTCTGTTGCTCCCTGGATGAGGCATCCATATCTTGTAGCAACAGCATCAAACCATCCAATGCGTCTTGGGCGCCCGGTTGTTGCCCCGTATTCGCCTGCATCACCGCCTCTGTTTCGAAGATCATCTGCCTCATCTCCTTTTATTTCGGTCACAAAAGGTCCCGCCCCAACACAGGTAGAATAGGCCTTTGTTACACATAAAATATTTTTAACAGCATACGGAGGAATTCCTGCACCTACTGTGGCAAAGCCGGCAAGGGTAGATGATGATGTGGTGAACGGATATATCCCGTGATCAGGATCACGCAGGGCCCCGAGCTGTCCTTCAAGCAGTATATTTTTATTATCGTCAATAGCTTTTCTGAGTACAGGAGTTGTATTGCATATTAATGGTGCTATTTCGTTATAAATATCAATTAATTCATCAACGATATCATCCGGATACATGGACGGCTTTTTATAATAATGCTTGAATAAAATATTTTTGGCTGAAAGAGATCTTTCAAGCCTTTTTATCAGGTAATTCCTGTCACCGAGGTCAGATACCCGTATGCCGATTTTCATATATTTGTCGGAATAAAAAGGAGCGATCCCCTTTTGTGTGGAGCCAAACCGGTCAGTCCCAAGCCTTGTTTCTTCATATCTGTCAAACAGTATATGAAAGGGAAGGACAATCTGGGCACGATCCGAAATTAATACCCTGGGATTAATACCCCGCTCTTTGAGCATCTTAAGTTCATCGAGGACGGTAATAATATCAAGGGCCACACCAGGGCCGATAATATTGGTAACATTCGGATAAAAAATCCCGGACGGCAGCAGATGCATCACATGTTTACCATATTCGTTTATGATAGTATGTCCTGCATTCTGGCCACCCTGAAATCGGACAACAATGTCTGCACCGGATGATAAAAAGTCTATTATTTTACCTTTTCCTTCATCCCCCCAGTTTGCCCCTGCAATTGCTTTTACTGACATTTTATCTCCTTCCTGCTTTTTGTCTTGTTCAATAACAAATTTGTTGAATTGAAATTTTATTTATGATTTAAGTATAAATCAAATTAATAATAATTATTAAAACTATAATAATATCTAATGCAAATTACCTTTGATCAGTTGAATGCCTTTCGCATCCTCGCGGAGACAAAAAGCTTTACAAAGACTGCTGAAAGGCTTTTCAGAACACAGCCGGCTATCAGTCAGATGATTGCCTCACTTGAAGATGGAATCGGTGAAAAGCTTTTTATCAGGCAGGGGCGTGCGGTTATACTTACACAGGCAGGAGACATACTTCTTGAACATTCCAATGATGCATTCAGAATTGTTGAACAGGGTTTGTACCGGATAGATGCCCTTAAAGAGTTGAAACAGGGAAAGCTGACTATAAGCACAAGTGATACAACCGCATACTATATTCTTCCCGAAGTGCTTAAAAAATTCAGGGTAAAATACCCGGGTATTGATGTCCGAATATTTTGTAAGCCTTCTCCTGTTTCAGCCGCACAGGTCCTTTCAGGTGAAGCAGACATAGGAATAGTGACCCTTCCGGTTGAAGATACCAGACTTTCATCCGAACCACTGGTTATAAGGGAGGATGTTGCTATCTGTTCAACAGGGCATTTACTTTCAAAAAGAAAAAAAATATTATTCCGCGACCTGACCGATTATCCCCTGCTGCTGCTGGACAGAGGATCAAGCACCCGTTCATATATAGATGAAAGATTTGTAAGAGAAGGCATCAAACCGAAAATAATAATGGAACTCGGAAATATCGAGGTGATAAAAAAGCTGGTCCAGCTTGAATTCGGGATATCCATTGTCCCCCTGATATCAGTTCAATCGGAGATAAAGGACAACAGGCTCAATGTGATCCATGTTTTTAAAAAAAATGAATGCAGAAAACTCGGCCTTATTTATCAGGCAAAGGGGATATATTCAATTGCAGCGATGGAATTCAGTAACATGTTAAAATTATATCTTACTGATAAAAACAGGCTTTAGTTTTTAAGTTGAAAATGCTAGGATTTCGCCGAATTGGAACCTTGCCTCAAACCTTAAACCTTAATCTTTATGCAGTACATCTTATATCTGTTTCATAAGGTTAAATGGGTAATTGAACCGCAGTGATTATAGAATTGATAAAATGTAAATTAAGGAATTCAAATGCCGGAACTTGAAGTTCGAAACCTGACAAAAATGTTTGATGTCCTGAAAGCAGTAGATAATGCCTCATTCGAGGTCCCCGAAGGCTCCATATTCGGTCTTATCGGGCGTAATGGAGCAGGAAAAACAACAACTATCAGAATGCTCATGAATATCTATATGCCAACCTCCGGAGAAATTATGTTCCGTGGCAGGCCTGTTGATCATGAATTCAGGGCAAGGGTAGGGTATCTTCCTGAAGAGAGAGGCCTCTATAAAAAGATGAAGGTCCTGGATACAATTCTCTTTTTTGCCGAACTTAAAGGAAAAAAGGGAAAGGATATAACAAAAAAGGCAAAGGAGTACCTCGAATGGTTTGACCTGTCTGACCGAATGAACGCAAAGTTGGAAACCCTTTCAAAGGGTAATCAGCAGAAGGTGCAGTTTATATCAACGATTATCCATGATCCTGATTTTATTGTTCTGGATGAGCCATTTTCCGGATTGGATCCGATAAACACCAATCTCCTTAAGGATATAATCCTGGAGAAGAAGAAAGAGGGGAAGGTAATAATTTTCTCCACACATCTCATGGATTTCGCAGAAAAGCTGTGTGATCATATTGTGATGATCGACAAAGGAAAGATCATTTTAAACGGCAACCTCAACCAGATTAAGACTGATTTTTCAAAGAATAATGTAAAACTGACATATGAAGGAGATGTCTTTTTTCTCGATAAGCATCCCATGGTTGATCATATTTCCGACTTTGGTAACAGCGTGGGGATTTCATTGAAAAGTACTGAACAGACACAGGAATTATTGAGGTTATTGCTTGATCATGATGTGAAGGTAATCAGCTTCGACAGTAATGATATATCACTTAACGAGATATTTATTGACCTGGCTGGAAGGGCTCCAAAGGAGGAATACAGCTTTGTTAAATTATAGAATAATCGCGGTCATAAAGAGAGAATTGCGTGAGAAACTCATGTCAAAGGCGTTTATTTTTATGACGTTTATAATGCCCGTTTTAATGTTTGGCTTTTTTGGCCTACAGGCCCTGATGATGAGTTTTCAGGACGATAAAGATACAAAGATTGAGGTAGTTACTGAATCCCGTGACTTAACAGAAGATTGCAAAAAGAGTTTTAATAAGCTGCCTTTTGTAGAGGATGGGTCGTGGACGCTTACATATAATACGGTGTCACAAAAGGATATCGAAGAGTATATTGACAGTAAGAAAGGGGACCTCCTTTCAAAAGAGCTTACAGGTATCATTTTTATTCCTCAAAAGGCATTGGAAGATAAAGGTGTTGAGTACTATGCCAGAATCCCGAATAAGCTGACTGTTTCTGTAAAAATGAATGGGCCGGTTAATAAAATATTAATTGACCGGTATTTTAAAGGAAAGGCCGTGACAGACGAAGAACTGGCCTTTGCCAGAAAATCGGTTCAATTCAATAATTTTAAAGTCACAAAAGAGGAAAAGATTGAGAAACAGGCCTATGGTAATATTATTCTCGCATTTGTGTTTGCTATTTTGCTTTATATGAGCCTTATGATTAGCGGTTCAATGACCATGACTGCTGTGATTGAAGAAAAAGCCAGCAAGGTTATTGAGGTTCTCCTCTCAAGCGTTAACAGCAGAGAATTGATGGCAGGAAAAGTTTTAGGAAATTCAATTACGGCCCTTGCCCAGATGATAATATGGCTTTTACCCATGATTGTTTTAATGTCAACGACATGGATAGTGCTGCCTGACAAATTTAAGTTCGATATCGGCTATGGGCATCTAATATATTTTTTGTTTAATTTTGTCCTGGGTTTACTCATATACCAGGGATTATTCGCCATGGTCGGGGCAATGTTTAATACTCCACAGGAGGCCCAGCAGGGTGCATTTCCGGTAATCTTTCTTATTTTAATACCGTTTTTTATTTCTTTCAGCATGGTAGATAATCCTGATAATATAATTGCAGTTATTGCTTCTTATTTTCCCTTTGCAGCTATAATTGTGATGCCCTGCAGGTTTACACTTGTTGATATATCTTTTATTTATCCCCTGATATCATGTATCATAAATATTACAACACTGGCCCTTATATTTCCGATCGCGGGTAAGATATACAGGGTAGGAATACTGCGTACAGGCACAAAACCCACATTGCGTGAAGTAATAAGATGGGTGAAGGCAAAAGAATAATAGATTGAGAAGGAGTTTAAAATGTCAGAACTGGAAAAAATAAATAAATACGGTGATGAAATAGTGCAGCTTTTAAGGCTCAAAACACCTCCTATTGGTGTTAAGTTTATCCGGAGTGAGGATGAGATCCCTGCCGATGCAATCCGTCCCAGAAAAGACAAGGGCGGGCACATGGCACAGTGCCAGGCCTTTGCCATGTCCAGGAGAGAAGGTGAAACGGTTGCGGTACTCAAGGATGACCAGTGGTGCTGGGCACCGCTAATTGCCTATGGGCTGGTCGATTCAAGTACCATTGATTTTGACAGGGATGATATAGAGCCTCAGGTTAAGGGAATTCTTGAATGGACAAAAGAGCTTGCTGATGATCTTCCGTCACTTCCCTTTGGAAAATATATCGGGGTATTATCAGGTCCGCTTACAACAGCAGAGTTTATGCCTGATGTTGTGATGATCTACTCGAACAACGCGCAGCTGAGAAGTATGCTCATGGCCCTTAAGTTCAGACCCGGTTATTCAATTGAATCGGATCTTGAAGCCTTTGATTCCTGCGTCTATTCCCTTGTTCCCGTTTTCCTTAACGGCAAATACAGGGTCACATTTCCCGATCCGGGAGAATACGAACGGGCAATGGTGGGTGAAGACAAGGTGATATTTTCTCTGCCGGTAAATAAGCTTGATGACTATGTGGACGCTCTAAAGCAGCTCGATAAAATGGGACAGGGATACACCGGGCTTAAAAAAGGAATGCAGCCGGATTTTCCCAGACCTGATTTTTATGATGTAATTTTTAAGTCCGCCGGTCTGGATGTCAGTAAAAAATAAATAACTTTATACGTAACATTGATCTTTTTTTTATATTCGTAACCTCAACTTTCACCAGTTTAAAGGCTATGGCAAAAAGTCTAACCATCAATATAATGACAATCCTTCTGCATAGCATTCAATTTGTAATGATATACAGAACTGCTGAATAACTTGTTGTGCCCTAAGAGTAACAAATGAATATGATAGACCAGATAGGCTGGAATAGAAACCACCGTATTCGCTTCCATGGAGACCACGGTCCCTTGGTGATCACACTGCACGGGGGACCTGGTGCGACGGGTAGCGCAGTTCGATTGGCTCGGGGGCTATCTCGCGATTTCCGGGTGATCGAGCCGTGGCAACGCCCAAGTGGCGAAATTCCGCTGACCGTTGCAGTTCACATACAGGATCTACGCGACCTGATCCTTTCGCGCTGCAAAGGCGAGAAACCCGCCCTTGTCGGTTCGTCGTGGGGTGCCATGCTTGCCTTAGCCTACGCGGCAGAACACTCGGAAACTATCAACGGCATAGCCCTTGTTGGCTGCGGGACATTCGACAAGGCATCCCGCAAGGCCATCGTCCAGAAACGAAGGTTGAAGATCGCCGACTACATATCTAAGCACCCCGAGCATAAGGCTGACCTGCAATTGGACATAGGTGCACAGATGATGAAATGGCACGGGATGACCGACGCATATGAGCCGTTGCCCATTGACGATACCGCCCTGGCACCGGAGCCGTTCGACATACAAGGCCATACAGAGACTTGGCAAGACATGCTGCGATCCCAAGAAACGGGTATCTACCCACAGTCATTCACTTCCGTGAAGGTTCCGACAATCATGCTTCATGGCGCCGACGATCCCCATCCGGGATCTATGATCCGGGATACCCTGAAGCGTTACATACCTCATTTGCAGTACCACGAATTTCCGCGATGCGGGCATGATCCCGAGATCGAGAAATACGCAAAGGACGAGTTTTTCGCTGTCCTGAGCAATTGGTTGAGGCGGGTCTTCTCAACAACCGACGAGGCACAACACGGCGGCATTCAGTAGATCGCAAAAAGCGTATGCCCACTGATGACGGGCGTTACAAAGAATAGACTACTGCTATTATTTAAAAGCTCCAAAGTATTTTTAGATTGATAGACGTTAGCAAATAAACCAAATTTATAAAGAAGCCAAATTCAAAATCATTCAAGTAAAATTTATCTTTAACTCATGAACTATCTTTCTGTATAATATCCAACTTGTGTAGAGCTTTGCTTGTTATGAAAAAGGAGATTATGATGGTATATTTTACAGAAATGATAAGTCAAGACGGTATTTTTTTATTGCGACTATTGACGGCTATGGTGCTTGGAGGCGTTATCGGTATGGAGCGTCAAGTTAGAGGTAGAGAGGCTGGACTGAGGACAAATATATTAGTCTGTCTTGGTTCAGCAGTAATTATTGTTGCCTTCCAAAAGCTTTCTTTGGAATTCAACATGGGAGCAGAGTCGGCAATTCGAATGGACCCTGCTCGCGCCGCTGCTGGTGTAATTACCGGAATAGGCTTTTTGGGCGCAGGTACAATAGTAAAAAACAAAGACTTTGTTCGTGGCCTGACAACTGCGGCTTCCATTTGGGTTGTTTCAGCGATCGGTGTAACCGTTGGGCTAGGTGAGTATGTCATTGCGGTTACTTTGACGCTGTTGGTTCTTGTAGCACTATATGCGCTTCATAGCCTCCGAATTAATGGTGACTACTATCGTTCATTACAGTTAAAATGGATAGGTGATCTCAAACTGCTTGCTGAAGTAACCGATCAATTACATCATGAGGGAGTAAAGATAAAAAGCCACAGTATAATTAGCCAGCCGAAAACTGGGAACTGCCGGGTTACCCTGTATCTACTTATGCGTAAAAAAGATCAAGCTAAAGTGGTACTCGATCAGCTACATACTGATGTGCGTTTTGACGAAGTA
>JASFHE010000079.1:0-14592 GCA_050123415.1 Desulfobacteraceae bacterium
CTACCGACCCGGCTTATACATTGTCTGTGCAATCTATAATGATCCCCTATTCACCCGGACCATCAAGTGTTACCATGGACTATGGCTATTTTGATATTAATGTATCAGGTCTTGACGCGGGCGGATCAGCTATTGTTACCATTGCTTATCCTGCCAGCGTGACTGCCCCTGATACCTATTATAAATATGGCCCCACCCCTGACAATACAACTCCTCACTGGTATGAATTCTTATATGACGAGAGTACCGGAACAGGCGCTGAGTTCAGCGGCAATACAATCACCCTGCACTATGTTGACGGCTTAAGAGGAGATAGTGATCTTACAGCAAACGGCACTATCGATGATCCGGGCGGCGCAGGAAGAGTTGTCGTTACCACAACTCCTCCAACTGCCTCAACCGGCGGCGGTGGTGGCGGCGGTGGCGGTGGAATATTTGGTGAAATAAGTATCAGAGATGTCCTTGGCTACCATTTTGATGGAAACACGTCTGATGGAATTGGAGTATATATGCCGGTTACAAATACATATAAAGCTTTAAAGGGTGCGCAGACTCATGTTGAAGGCTTTGCTCCGAATTTTGCATCATTTGTCAGGAGTGGTTTTGATTTTCTTGAACAAAAAGCTGAGAGCAATAAAGATGGCATTCTATACAGCGTTGGCACACATGCATTTCCTGTGCTCGGAAAAATTGCTGAATTCTACCTGGATATAGTTGGCGCTGAAAAGCTTAAAGTTGACGCGTATGCTGATACTACAATAAGCATAAAAGAATTTAAGGCTTTAGAGCAACAAGGGAAAGCCGTGGCGCCGCACAGGGTAAATTTTGAAAATGAACCAGACAAAGCACCAATTCAGAAATAATTCAATGGTGTGATTTTAAGTTTTGTAAAATATCGAAGAGAATAATAAACTGGTATAAACTTCAAATAAAAAAAGGGCGGTAACTTATCCGCCCTTTTTTTATGGCTTTTCTTTTGCGGAACCTTTGCCTGTACTTAAAATAACAAGATCAACAGTGCTTATTGATCCACCCTTCCCAACCGTGAACTCCCCAAGGGACGGTTTTACAACCTGCAACTCAACACCATTCTTTAAAACATGAATAACAGCCGTGCTTTTCGGTTTTGCGCCTTCAGGCTGGCTGTTCGGATCATAAAGCGGGATATCAATAATATATATCCCTTTTTTATTAAGACCGGCTTTATTCTCAGCAGGAGGAGAAAAACCTTTTCCATCCTTTCCCGTAATCCTGAACACATATCCGGCGGAGGTCGCGTGTGTAAGTTTAATTCCATTAACAGTAACAGAACCGCCTATCCTGGCAGGAAGCACGGGTCCAGCCTCTGATGAATAAGCAGCAAACAGCAGAAAGAAGATAAAAATCAGATATCTTTTCATTTTCAGAGCCCTCATTGAATAATAATATCCAAATATTACATTGAGATAATTATAAATTCAACTTTAACGACCCTATTTTACAGGTATAAGATATTCCGGCTCTGCCTGATACAACATCTTTTTGCGTTTAAGAAGTGCCATGGCATCATAGCATGTCATACCTTCGGGGAGAGAAAGGATATGATAGTGGAGTGCGGCAATATATTTCTTTACTTTAATATTTGCATCGGTAAGGAACTTATTAATGTCCTCTTCGGAAATGCCCTGTTTAAAACGTATAACCATTTCATTTAACAGGATGCTGCTTCCTGTATCATTATTTTGAGAAACAGTTGACCCGGATGAAACACTGCCTGCCGGGCTGATGTCTGCCTGTTTCATCTGAGATGTATTTACTGATACTACAGATAAATTTCCCTTTTCATTATTTATAGAAGACTTCTCTGTAGTTACCGGGACAATTTTGTGCTCTGATAAACAGAAATTACCCTCTTCATCTTTTTCGAATAACAGGCCTGAATCCTCAGCAAATATTTTTATACCTTCTTCAAATGAAACATCTTTCCAGCGGAGGGTTATCTTTTTCTGGCGGAGGGCAGGATTTACTTTTACATTTATATCGGTTCTGCGTCCGATTTCTTCCATAACCGGTACGAGAGAGTTATTTCTTGTAATGAGAGTTATTAATCCGTTATCAATATTCAGGAAAAATTTTTCGGGGAAAAGATCCTGCCTGCTGTATCTGCTCTCAAGAGACTTTGACGGGATGCTCATGGCCGGCATGGAAAAACATAATAGTATCAGAAAAAACAAAATAAAGGATGGTGTAACCACCCCGATACCGGTACGGCCGTTACTTCCAAAAACTGACATACTGAAACAACTCAATAATCCATAAATCTATTAATGCGTAAAAAACTATTTTCAAGAAAAAGCATCGGTAAAACAACCTATGTTCTTTAGAATTATTTTATCAGGGAAGTTAATAATTTGATCACAGCATCTTTATGATTGATGAGTAAAAAAACAGACCTTTTTCCCGGACCGAAGAGCCTTTCACCAAGTTCAAAGGAGGTAACATCCAGATGAATTGCCAGCACTCTGGGCCTGTTCTGTTCGACGAGTTTTTTTGTCTGACGGTAAAAACGGTCACTACCGTCATTTGCGATAATAGCCAGCCTGGAGATACGCCCCTTTCTACCTGAGCCGGATTTTATTTCGGCGTTTTCAATACCTGTTCTTTCTGCAGCAAGTTTCTTCTCCGCATCCTCAATACCGCGTATCAATCTTCCTGTCCGTCTGGCAGAATAGAGTGCGTTAATTATGGATTGAGAGACCGGAAATGAAGGTATCATGTATCCGTGTCCAGGTTTAATCGGTTTCATACGGCTTTTCAGAACCGCCAGGATATTCGCTCCTTCTTCGGTTTCTTCAAGTTTTTTTGGTAATAGGAAATTAAAGGACATTATCTCTGTCGCGAGGTTTTCTTTATGCATGTTTCAGGGAAAGGCTAACGCCTGTCAGGCGAAATTTTCCATGCTTTTCTTTTCTCAGAGCTGCGTTGCTCTGAACCAAATTCAATAACTTTGACCTTTTGACGCCTGTCCTCCGGCTTGCGGCGGTCAGATCCGCTTCGACGTTCAGGTATGTGACCTGCATATGAATAACATCTTCTGTCTATTCCTGAACGCCTGCCACCATTGTCCCGAATTTCAAGCGTTTCTACAGAATAACTCACCTCATTAAAACTCCGAATATTTAAACATCCATTATCCAGCCTGCACTTTTAATATAAAAATCCTGAATATAATCTGCTCATATATCCTGCAGATAAACGCTGCCTGTTTTTTACCAAGCCCGAGATTCCTGAGGCGGCAGTAAACATGCAGGGGGTTTAAATAATGCTGGATAACCGATGACATGTTATATTTGTCCTTTTATAGTTGATAAAATATTCCCGGTTAATAACTGATGAGGGAAAGGTCCTCCTTACCTCTCCCTCATACCAGTTATAAACATTAACCTTTTTTGGAAAACCTCTTTCGGCTAAATCCTGCCAGACCAAATAATCCGGAACCTAAAAGGAACATTGTTGCCGGCTCAGGTACCGGAGCAGGAGCTATTTCAAAAGATTTCATTACACCTGCACCTGTTACTACTTGATCATCTATTACGCCTGTGAACGCGTAGTTTTCATCAATTATGACTTCTGATTGCACTTTCCCCTCGCCTAAATCTAAATAGATATCAAAATCTTCTGAGCTGCCCAGATTAAAAAGAATATTTTCGTCATCTGAGGTTGTGAAACCAAAACCACTACCGGCACTGTAATCCATAAAATTAAGTGTAGGTGAATTATTTACAGTAATCTCACTATTTTCCCATTCGACACTGATTCCCCCTGCAACAATAGAGCCAAAGAAGTATTTGGATCCAGCTTCGCTGGTCCAGTTGACTGACCAGCTTCCTGCTTTATCGTATGTTACACTGTATCCGGTATTAACCTGGATTTCGGTAGCGAATGCACTGCCAATCCATAAAAACAATGTGACAATGGATAAGATTATTATTCGTGAATATTTCATTTTCATTCCTCCTTGGTATTAACCTGAATATGAGCTATAAATTTAAAATTCTTTGAATTATCATCGAATACTTTAAACCGTCATTATTTCGAAAGTCAGAGATATCTCAAAAGAACTAATGTTATTTCTGATGCTCTTATACAGCAATGAGCATGCCAATACCGGAAAAAAGGATGGCATATTTCTTATTTTGCTTTTATTATCAATAAGTTAAATACCGCTTCTGGAGAAAGAGGCGGCTTCTTTCATAGGAGCAATTATGTAAAACTTTACCCAACTTCTATGTAAAAGGATTCTGTTAAGTGGCAATATATTTCGTAATTTTAGCTGCATTTATCTATAAAAGACTGTTGCATATTCAGGGGATTTAATATAAACACAACCTCTCTGACAGAAAATAAAGCAGATTATTCTTGGTCCCGTAGAAGAGAAATATAGTTATAACAATTACAGATCATGCCTAAAAAAAATCCTGATATAAAAGAACTGCTTAAGCGATGTGAGTTTCATAGAAACTCCATGGCGCTCCTGCCTGCCCCTCTTGATAAAAGGCCGGGGATTGCCATTTTAATAAAAAGGGAAAATGATACGTCCGCAGAAAGTTTCTGTTCTTGCAGGCTTTCAAAAAAAGGGGCCTGCGGACATATGTTGGAACTGAAGAAAATATACATGACCCTTAAAAAAGAGGTAAAAAACAAACCTTTTGATGAATCCTTCAGGTCAGGCATATGGTACCGGATCGCTTCAACTCTTATGGGTGGAAACAGTATTCCACTTAAACAAATCCGGTTAAAAAAAATTCCGCGAAAAACCGACAGCATAATCCTTGTAACTGATGCCGCAAATAATGAGCTGTTACGTTATTTTTCACAGAATAATGATACTGCACGATTTATTGAACGGTGCATCGGGATGCCTGATGAACTGAAGGAAGAAGAGCTTGTTCCCACAAGAAATAGTGTTCTTCACAACCTCTATTATCATACCCGGACACAAAACGAATGGATGATGATTGAACGGGGATTCAATACACGGGGTCAGATGCTGGAAGAAAGCTTCTGGTTTCGCATGGCTTATCATGCCTTCAGAGAACTTGGTAATAGCGGTTTCACCTTCAGCCCTGCCATAGATAAAAGGTCAGGAGCCTTCACAGTTACCTGCAATAATCCGGATAACATCCCTGTTTTCAGGTTCAGCGTTCCCCGAAAGGTTGTTAAAAACCTGCTCATCACATTTAAAAAACTCCTGCCCAACCAGAACAGTATGCCAATACACCCGGTTCCCCTTAAATCTATTTTTAATGTTACACTCAATACCGAGCTTGATCTTGAAGTACGACCGCTTATTGAAGTGCTTCAGAAAAACGGTGAGTCAAAATTTTTTAAAAGAGAAGACCTGGAACGTTTCAGATATCACGACCTCGTATATATTCCCGAACTTGGTATTATGACAGAGCTTGAAAGGGCCGGAAAAGAAAGAAAATTTCAGGCTCCGGTAAAAATGGTGCTTAAAAAATCACAGGTCCCGGAATTTCTGGATAAGTATGGAGATGAACTGCTCAATGAATCAAATATCATTTCACAGGAAGTTAAGGCGCTTAAGATAATAAAGGAATATGAAAAGGTGGATATAACGCCTGAGGCCATTGACCGCGACTGGTGCTGGCTTTCGGTAAAATACAGCTTTGGCAGTAATGACCTTTCTCTCAACGACATACTGAGGGCTGCAAGAGACGGACAGAGATATATCGGTACAGATAAAGGGTGGGTGGATGCAAGATCCCCTGAGCTATTAAAAATAACCGATTTTTTTAAGGACTTTGACCCCGGCACAGGATCCGATAGTTTAAAACTTACAAGGATGGATCTGATTCGCCTCAAGACCGCATGTAAAAACCTTAATATCACAGGAGATGAAACAGAGAACACACATCTGGTAAAAAAGATATTTGATCTAAAGCCTTCCCGGCCTGTGCCCCTGCCAAAAGGATTAAAGTCCGGTCTCAGGGAATATCAGAAACTGGGAACCGAATGGTTATGTTTTTTATTTGAAAATTCTTTTGGCGGCCTTTTATGTGATGACATGGGCCTTGGAAAGACGCATCAGGTTATGGCCTTTTTGCTTTTATTAAGGGAACAGAAAAAAATAAAAGAGCCATTCCTTGTTGTGTGCCCCATGACGGTCCTGAGTCACTGGGAAACAAAGATCCGGGAGCACGCGCCCTCTCTCAGGGAGATAATATATCATGGAGGGGACCGCAATCTTGAAGAGGCCCTGGAAAACGGAAACCTCATACTTACTTCATATGGCATATTAACAAGAGACATAGGAAAGCTTAAAGAGACACGCTTTTCTGTTTGCGCATTTGATGAAGTACAGCATATCAAAAATCCGGAAACAAAGGCGTATAAAGCCGCCCGAAATATTGACGCGGATATAAAGATAGGCCTCACGGGA
This sequence comes from Desulfobacteraceae bacterium, assembly GCA_050123415.1. Taxonomy (GTDB): domain Bacteria; phylum Desulfobacterota; class DSM-4660; order Desulfatiglandales; family HGW-15; genus JAAZBV01. The sequence continues at coordinate 6,443 of JASFHE010000079.1, forward strand.
ACACCCATAGAAAACAGGCTTGAAGAACTTAAAGCGCTGTTTGACCTGACTGTACCGGGTTACCTGGGTACTGACGCTGATTTTTCATCAAGGTATATCAAACCGATTCAGGATCACCGGAACCAGGATAAACAGGAGGAGCTGGCCAGGCTCGTATCACCTTTCATTATTCGCCGCCTTAAAAAAAGTGTGTTGCATGAGCTGCCTGAAAAAATAGAAGATTTATTGAGCTGCACCCTGAGTGATGACCAGGTCAAACTCTACAGGGATGCGATTGAATCAAGAGGCGCAGGGCTCCTTGCTTCTTTAAAAAACAAAGAAGAACCTGTCCCCTATATTCATATCTTTGCGCTCCTTAATCTCCTTAAGCAGGTATGCAACCACCCTGCCCTTGTTGAAAAGACGCCTGAAAAGTATGAAAAGTATGAATCAGGCAAGTGGGAGCTTTTTAAAGAGATCCTTGATGAAAGCATTGAAAGCGATCAGAAGATAGTCGTGTACAGTCAGTACCTTGGCATGATTAATATCATGGAAAGATACCTTGAAAAAAAGGGCACCGGATTTGTTTCCCTCACAGGAAAAAGCAGGAACAGGGGAAGCATTATAAAAAAATTCAGCGATGATCCTGGCTGCAGGGTCTTTATAGGAAGCCTTAAGGCCGGCGGTGTGGGGATAGACCTTATAGCTGCTTCGGTTGTTATACACTATGACAGATGGTGGAACGCGGCAAAGGAAGACCAGGCAACCGACCGTGTTCACAGGATAGGCCAGACACGCGGCGTACAGGTGTTCAAGCTTGTGACCGAAGGAACCCTCGAAGAAAAGATATCCGCGATAATCAGCAGGAAAAAGGACCTTATGGACAGTGTTATTAAAGAGGATGATCCCGGACTGCTGAAAAGTTTTTCAAGAGATGAGCTTATTGAGCTTATAAATTATTAATAAAATAAGGCAGAGTCATATGACTCTGCCTTGAAAGTATGGGCGATAAAATCTTTACTTTCTTTTTAATCTCTTTCTGAGACTGGCGATTCCAACGAATCCTGAGCTAAGAAGCCAAAAGGCACCAGGTATTGGTACCGGACTTAGCCCGGCTTCTGCACCTGTCAAAACTGAAAAATCTACAATCTGCCCTTCAACAAGGTCCAGTGAAAGGCTCATATTCTTAACGGGTGTTTCACTTAAAAAATTCATACCGTTTATCGCTTCAATAAAATAGTCATCTGAATCGTTAAGGCCGCAAATATAGATTTCAGCGAAGGCATCAGCATACACGTAATCTCCTGAGTCGGCCATAACATCATATGCCAGGTAGTAATCGAATGAAATGGTCAGAGTGCCAGCAGTATCTGCTGTGTACTGTCCGTAGAAACCTGCATCACCATATGATGTACCATTATAACCTTCGATATATGCGTCAGCATAGAGATCATCCTGGTCATACAGGCCCCATCCCCAGAAATAATCGGAATCAATTTCTTCATATGATTCAACTGGCTCGGAAGTACTGCCCGAATTATTGCCAAGTTCCTGATCGGCCATTGCATTTGTTTCAATGTATGTGTTGCCATAGCTGCCTGTTCCGGTAAAAGTAATATCTACTGACTGCCAATCAATCGCCGACCATGCTTCTGCATGGGAAGCATATGACTGAGTCGAAGACATAGCCACAAACAGGCACATCATAATAAAAAATGTGCATAAATATTTAGCTGTTTTTTTCATCTTCCATATCCCTTTCTTGGTTTATTAATTGATTAACGACTTAGGTCACTCCCATATCGATGCACGATTTGTATAGTATCAGAATAAACACATGATAATATTTTCCGGTTATTACAGTCGGTATATTTTTAATCATGGGCTGAACTGTGCAAACAGATCACCTCTATCCCTCTAGGGTACGGTCTGTGACACTTTCCTATAGGTCAGAAGGTCTATTAATATTTGTGGCATTTTCAGAACAGCTATTTTTTACCTGTTTATTGTAAGGTTAATATTAGAAATCCTATAATCTTTTATTAATCATTTTTTAGAATATTTTTTCGCTCATTATTTCTGGTATAAACAAAACCGCCCACAACTGCAGTAAATGGTGCGACAGTAACTAAACCAAAACTGCCCACAATAGTATTCAGCACTTCCGCGGCCACATAATGTAAATTGAAAACATTAACCAGCGGTACTCCCTGAGCCATAAAAAGCATCATCATTGTTATGTATCCTCCGGAGTATGCCAGAAGAAGCGTTGTGGTCATTGTCCCGATTACTGAACGTCCAACGGCCATTCCGGATGAAATCAATTCTAGTGGAGTACTGTTCGGTTTTTTTTCAACGATTTCGTACTGTGATGCAGCGATATCCATTGCCAGATCCATCACAGCACCCGAGGCCGCAATAAATATTCCAGACAGAAATATTCGGGTCAGATTAAGGTGGTAATATCCTGAATATAATAATGTTTCTGCGAAAGGTCGCACTGCACCGTGGACTTTAAATCCTTTAGAAAATAAAACTGCCAGGACACAGGTCAGGCAGAGACCAAGAAATGCCCCTGAAAAAGTAACCAGACCTTTACGAGACAACCCTCCCACTAAAAGTGAGGTTGCCCCTGTCAATATTGCTACAACAATAAGCGCTATCCAGATCGGATCATGCCCGTTTAAGAAAAGAGGCACCATTACCTTCCATAGCATCAATGCTGAAAACACAAAGGAGATCAGAGCTTTAATGCCGGTCCAACCGCCAACAACAATTAACAGTAAGGCAAATAAACAGAGGAGAATTATTTCAGTACGAATTCGATAATAGCCGCGGCTGAAAGCGGACCTTATTTTGCCGTCCTTAATATCGAATTCAAGTAAAATGGTATGACCGGGTGCATATATCTCATCAAGTTCCATTTTCCCCTGAAGGGGATTGCTGCATACCGCTGTCTGGCCTTTAAATTTGCCACTCAACACTTCGACAGTTATTTGCTGAATACCAGAGCGAATCATTCCGCTCTGTCGAAGGTCGCTGTTGTCAACCGCTGTAACCCGCGCCCGTTCATATTTAGATGTCCTGGGTCTCTGATCTTCAAATCCTGTGGGTATCAGCAGCAACAGTACACAAAGGCCGGTAAAAAGTGCAATGATAAGTGAATCAGAATTAAAAACAAATCGTCTGCATATTGTCATGAACTGATTTCCATATATTTTATTTACAATAAAACAGGGAACACACCATTAAAAGGGTGCCCCCTGTTTTATTGAGATTGATATCAGTTTATAATATCGTTTGTATATTGTATTAGTTGCCTAAATTAACGCCCATGGCCTGAGCAATTCTCAAAGCCACATCAGTATTATCGTAAAAGCCATCAAATATTTCAGCATATTTACCCATTGCAAGAACCGGGACCGGAACACCTGTATGTGAGTATGATGTCCAGCCGATACCAGCTCTCTGATTGAGAATATGTGTCAGTGTTACTGTTAATGCCTGATAACCTCCGTAAAGGAGATAGTCCTCTTCCGAACCTGTGATCGGTGTGCCAGTCATGGTTCTGTCAAAAGCATCTTCCAGTTGTTCCTTTTGGAAATTACTCAGATCGTCCGCAGTCTCAGGAGAAAGTCCTGCACCATCCAGGCCGAAATTAGTAAAAATAATCTGCCACATGTCAGCATCGATGTCTGTCACAGAAGCATGGGAGGCTTTATAATCCGATAATTCTGTTGCATTAAAAAACTCAAAAGACATAGTCTGTTTTTCGAGAATTTCAAAGAATGTATCGTAGCCTGTACCTGCGAAACCGATTGTCTGTCCACCGCATTCATGGTCAGCGGTTATGACGATAAGGGTTTCATTCGGATGAGCATTATAGAAATCAACCGCTTTCTGAATAGCATTGTCAAATGCAATTGTGTCTTCGATAGCAGCACGGGCATCATTGGCATGACAGGCCCAGTCTATTTTACCACCTTCAACCATCATGAAAAAACCGTCCGGATTGTCAAGAAGACGGATACCCTCTTCTGTAAAGTTCGCAAGAGACATGCCATTAACGAATGAACGATCCATATCATAAAGCAAAGCCCCTTTATGGTCGCCTGCATCCTGTGCCGAGTCAAAAGCAATTACACGCGTACCAGGGGTTTGGGCCTGAAGTGTAGGCAGATCAAGCGTGATGGTAAAACCGTTGGCAGTAGCTGTTGGTTCTAAATCGCTGTCATTATCCCTATTCCAGAAACCACCGCCGAAGTAATCAAAATCACTGTTTACGAGATCTGTAGCGATATCATAATAATTATTACGAGAATAAGTGTGAGAATAAAAAACTGCCGGAGTGGCATGATTAATGGTTACAGAAGTTACAATACCAACCTTCATTCCCTTTTCTTTTGCCTTTTCAGCAAGGGAGTTATAGCTGATAGAGGTGCTCGGGTCCATTGAGATAACACCGATGTTAGTCTTTTTACCTGTAGCCAAAGCCGTGCCAGCAGCAGCCGAACCGGTTATCAAACGGTTATTAGCAAAGGTTGTTGACATGCCCTGAACAGGAAACTGGCTCATAGCAAGCAAATCAGCCTTAATGCCTCCGGGAACAGCATCATCTTCTGCCAATGCGGCCAGATATGCCTCAGCGGCATGAACCTGTACATTTGCCATACCATCACCAATAAAATAAAATACATATTTTAGTGATGAACCAGTTTTTTTCTGCCTTGGTCCTGCCAAGGCAACAGTTGTACAAAGGGCAAAGACTAAAGCGCTGATTAACGCAAATCTTGCTGTATTGATTAAATTTTTCGTATGCATTTTCTCTTCTCTCCTTTAAAAAAATAAGTTAACCCTCTTTGAAATATTTGCCACTGTTCAGAAAATGCCACTCAATAATTTACCTCCTTACTACACTAAAATGTGCTTCCCTGATTTTTTGCAGGAAGAATTTATTATTGGACACAAAAAAAGCCTGACACAAAAAATAAAATATTATGTATTTTTCCTGTCAGGCCTTATGGTCCCCGGTACCGGGTCATCAAGGTACTTCCAACTTATTAATTAGTAATTTATAATAGAGGATATGATAAAAAATACATAGAAGTCAAATTAGAAGATTGTTAATTTTTTATTAGCCAACGGCTCCCCTTGTATCAGCTTGATCTGGACCTGCTCAAGGTCATCGCCAGAACCTTTCTTCAGGTCTATCATGATGGTCAGCTTTTCCTGGCCCACCATTAAGTTGATCAACCCATCATTGGATTAGTAGGAGGCAGGCATCCCCTGCGGTATCCTGAAACATGGTTCGACAAACGGTTACCGGAAATCGAATAAAAACGTTATCTGTCCCTCGGTACAAGGGTTTCGCCTGCGGGTGATGTGGTCCAAATATATGAGCTCCTGAGAAAACAAATACGGATATTCAAAATGATCTACCTCGTCGCGGACAGTGGAGCATCAAATCCGATGACCCTCAATAAAAAAGGTAGAGCGGGAAGGAGTGATGGCTCTACCTTTTTAAAATGCTTCCCAGTGTGCCGTTATACTCCCGGATACAGCCCTCATGAATATATGAACAATGATCGTGAATAGATGCACGGGCAACTGAGAACACATATTTGTTTGCCGGGGTTTGAATGCATTATTAAGACAATGCTATTGTCCCCATGTATTTTTTTGGATTATGCCAGGTTGATGTAAGTAATATATTTACTTAACATTAGTTTTTTGTTCAATTAATTGAAAATCCTGTTGTTAAAGTTCAGATCAATGTAATATTTTACTCTAGAACCGCAGTGATGTCTAAATAACAACTCCCCAACGATTTAAGGAAATAATATGAAACAAAACTTGAAAAGAGCACATATATATATCCTCTGCCAATTTTTATTTCTCACACTATTCATAAGCCCGGCATTTGCATGGTTTGGTAAAACTCACCTTGCTATCGCAAAGGCTGCCGGTTACAAAAACTGGTATAATGCAGCCGCAGCCGATCTTGCTAAACTGAAGGCAGGTGATATCGAACAGTTCAATCACTATGTGAATAATCAGAGAAGTACGGTCATCACACCTGAAATGGTGCTTGAGCAGGCAGATAGGTACAATGATCCTCATGACAGAGACGGACATCTTTATGGTGCAATCGTCGCTTCAGTAAGACGGTATATAAAAGATAAAAAAGAAGGCAGATACCCTGAAGACAACATGGCTTACTGCGCACATTATGTGGGTGATTTATCCATGCCTCTTCATAATATCGCCTTTACTCCCTATAACAAAAAAAATCACATGAAGATGGATGGAATTATTGAGCGTGAAATTCTTAATAATGTATCAGGGATAAAGATAAACAGAATAACAATAAAAACAGAAAAGGAACTGGCAAAGGAGGTAGCCAGGATAGCAAATATATCAATGAATCTGGGTTTCAGGCTTGAGGATGAAAACAGGATGATAACAAAAGAGGAGGCATACAGGCAGGTGAGTTACAGTGTTTCTCTTTTAAAGGCGATACTGGAGTATGTTGACTCGGAATAAAAGCTGCTTTTTCTCTCGCCTGTGCTTTCATCCCGATTCATCGGGGTTCCCTACGTTCACTAGAGCCCACAGAGAACATCCGCCGTCGCCAAGGCTAGAGACATGTTTTTCAACTCTTTAACTCTTTGAACTTTCAACTTCGAATTTCACACTTCCAACTTCGCACTTTCTTTTCAATAGCTTATCGTCCTTGTCCTGATCACATCAGGGTTTGCCTCTATCTCCGCTACCAGTTCATAGGGGACCGGTGTCTCAAGATCGATTATATTGTACCCCACATTTCCATTACTCTCATTCAGGTAACTTATTATATTAATACCATTTTCTCCCAAAAGGCGTGTTGCAAAACCAATCATTCCCGGGATATCCCTGTTGATCATTATAAGCCTTGTATGGACCTTTTCTCCGGGTATGGATTCCACATCAGGAAAGTTTACACTATGGGTAATATTACCGTACTCCATGTAATCAATTAATTCTTTCACAGCCATGGTTGCACAGTTTTCCTCCGATTCCTCAGTACTTGCACCGAGGTGTGGCGATGCCAGGACCTTTGGATGGGCAACAAGCGCTGCGCTTGGAAAGTCCGTAAGGTAACCGTCCAGATGTCCTTTATCAAGGCTTTCAAGAACTGCCTTTTCATCAATTACAGGACCTCTTGCATAGTTTATAAGTATTGCCCCTTTTTTCATCTCGCCAAGCTTTTCCGTGTTCATGAAACCTTCCGTCTTTTTATTGAGCGGAATATGAATACTTAATACATCTGCCTTTTTGATAACCTCACTCAGGGAACGTACAAGCACAACTTCCGGAGACAGGGTATGGATATTTTCAAGTAAAGGATAAGGATCAAAACCGATAACATTCATATCCCTGTGTAAACCGCTGTTTGCCACTGTCACGCCGATCTTGCCAAGCCCTATAATCCCCAGGGTTTTACCCGCAAGCTCTATCCCCTTAAAGGCTGATTTCTCCTTTTCTATGGACGTGTGGATATCCTCATCATTTATACCTTTTATTCCGGCACAAAATTCCATACCTTTGTGGATGTTCCTGACCCATATCCCCAGCATTGTAAAAACCAGTTCGGAAACCGCGTTCGCATTTGCTCCCGGGGTATTGAAGGCACAAATACCACTGTCCGTTGCCTTTTCCACAGTTATATTGTTTACCCCGGCACCTGCCCGTGCAACAGCCATAAGGCCGGGATACATGTCCGTATCAACAGCTGAACTCCTGACTATTATGCCGTGAGGCAGTTTTTCATCAGGGTCGATTTGATATTTATCACCAAATAATGTCAGACCTTCCCCGGCTATCCTGTTTATGGTTTTTATCCGGTATGGGTATGGCTTTGTTTCCATGACCTAAAAATATCACATAACCGTATAAGCTACAAATTATTTAAAAACACACACAAATACAGGCATTATGTATGGTTTTTACTTCACAGTAATAAAACATTCATCATAGTTCCTCTGTTTGAATCAACATCTAATACAATTCAGTAATTTCCGGTTAAGGACTTGCATAAGGTTCCGATTTTTCGCCACTTACAACTTGTTGTGATTCACCTATGCTACTTGATGCCAATCGAATTTCATTCTGTATATTAATTCGAAGCTCTC
>JASFHE010000080.1:0-14570 GCA_050123415.1 Desulfobacteraceae bacterium
TTATCATAATTTTTGCACTTTCAAGAATTGTGCGATTTATCAAATAATTATGGCAAAGAGCAGAAAGACCACGGATGGTGCTTTGCCTTTGGCGGCATGAACGCTAAAACTTTAGACTCATAAGTTATTAAAAGTGCGGCAGAAAAAACTGAACATACCAATATCTTAAGTTTCATTTTGCTGCCTCCATGTTGATAACTTTTGTTTTAATCTCTGCCTTGGCTATTTCCTCTGCGTTTTTACGCAGATCGGGAAGCACCTTTGGAATCATCATGCTCTTATATTCTTTTATGCGAGCAGCCCTGCGCCTGACTATATTGGCCGGTCCGTTTTCTATTGACAGTGAGGATGCACCCAGAACCCTTGTGGCCAGTTTATCGAACAATGTTGCTGTTTTACGTGCGTAATATCCGAAAATAAATCCAAAAAGCGGCAGAGTATACGCCCGTGTCTCATAGTCACCAACATCAAACCAGCCCATTATGATTGCTATCACCATAATCACGGCAAGCACCGGCCCATATACCATTTTTATGTAGGCTACCCAACGCTCAGATTCCTTGAACTGCCCCTTTCTCAGGTATTCGGCAGATTTAACAAGTAAATTTGTCAGTACACCGAAAATAGCAAAAAACAATACTTCCAGTATGGAGCCGTGAGGTGTGGTCCAGAAAAGTGATTTTACCTTCGGGGGAGTCAAGGCATAACTATCGTTTATCTGATCTTCCTTGATCCTTGAGAGCTCTCTCAATGTATCTGTAGTTTGATCAAATGAACTTACAAGGGGTGTCATGCCTGAATTTCGGTATCTGTTGCCCATTTTAGATAAATGGTTATAGGCAATCTGCCATTCACCATCTGCTAACGCCGTATTGATCATTTCTACAGGTGAGGTCACAAGATTAACATCCTGTCCGATAACCTCTTCCCATCTAAGCCTGAGTGAATCACGCTGCCTGTAGAGTCTTTCCATCAAAGTGCGGATTTGTTCCGTGTGTGTTTGCATCCTTTTTAAAACAGGATCTGCCTTTTCTTCGCCTATTATCCAAATTATGGATTCCAGGTCGAGTAAAACTACTTCTCCTGTTTTTTTAATTTCAAATGTACCTTTGGTTGTGGCTTTGGTAAAGGACTCATCCATGTATTCATGCAACACATAGTAGATAACGAAAAGCAGGATTGTGGCGGCTATCAACAATTTCACAAATCTCTGGCCGTGTTTATTCTCAATAATTTGCATAGGCACTTTTTCCCTCAGAAAAGGTTTAAAAATAAGTTGATAATTTTGTTATCAAGTCTATCAAAAACCTAAATCAGTCATACCGGTTAATTATTAAAAGTTATCAATCCTCTGAAGCACTCTATGAAGCCGTCAGATTCTTTTCAATGATACACCTTAATTCTCATTGCTTCGTTCTCCACTTTTCACAATCATTGTCCTCCTTTTAAGATATCAATTAATGTCGCAGGGTGCGGTAAATAATTCTTCTATTGTTGCATTGACAGGTTCATTTTATATTTTTTTTCTTCTAAAAAACCACATGAACCGCTTCCAGCTCAAAACTATATGGATGATTACAGCCCCTAGAAATACAAATCCGGAAATATCATGAATATAAGAAAATATCTTAAACCCGACTACTTGAAAAAAATCAAAGAAACAATCATACAGGCAGGGCAATATTAAAACTGCGGAAAGCGTCATGATAATTAAACTAAGCAGCATGACAAGGTCAATAATAGCACGCGATTTGTTAATTGGGGTTTTTCGTCTTATATCGGAATTGTTATCAAAATGTTCTGTCTTCATATTCCTGTCCTCAATTAGTTATTCATCATAAAGTCTTTTATTTAAACCAGTGTTTTGAAGTTTTTCGCAGAAGCAGCATTTGAATTGAGCCAGGCTGAACTGATACAGAATTCTCTTTTTTAGAATATTAGAATAAAAGTATCTGGAGTTCCAAGTTATATGAAATTTAATTGTCTTTGGATGTGTTTACTATTTTATGAATTTCCTCCTGAAAAAGCAATATCTCTCCTGGAATTTTTGCGCTTATCCTATTGGCGGTCTTTTATTTTGGGACGTCGTGATACCTTTCTTGACCTTCTCAAGTACCTTGACGTCCCTGTCCACCCAGGGTATTTCTTTGCCTTCGGCATCAACAAGGGTGCATGCAAACCATGTATTGTGTGAGTTGCCTGTTGAGTATGGAATGGAACCAAATTTACCGGTCTGCAGATGTACTCTGCTTGATTCCATCATGGTAAGTTCAGCGAGAGCCGGTTTTACCTTTGCGGCCTGGACACGTATCGTATATTTGCTGTCATAGTCATAGGCAAGCAGTTTTGTCTCTTCATCTCTGAAAGGGGCGCCGACAAACTCATCATCAACATCTCTAACCTTAACTCCCATCTGTTTCTATTTCATTTTCTTTTCCATAATGAACCGGATACGGCCACTTCTTAAAATCAGCATACAGGGGATCTGTCATTATTTCTCTCCTGTAAAACAGTGAACAAGGTCATAAATCATTCATCTTCATGAGGAAACAAAATGTTATTTGTCGCCATTTCAGCCTTTTTATAATCCTTATCATCAACTATGATCTGGATCTCATAAGGAATGTCTTCTTCATCAAGCGTATCCGTGTAAAGACCGGCTTCATCAATCATTTTTATTATGACCAGCGGTCGGGGATTTTCTATCATTTCGATTTCAACACAGTCAGTACACTGTTCGCAGTTCACAATTTTTTTAAAAGCCCTGATATCAGACGCATCGATATTTCTTCTGATAGCTTCAGCAGATGCCAGATGAAAATTCAATTCATCTAAAGCGTGAAGATTTATTAATATTCCCATAAGATCTTCTGTACTCATATTATTGAAGTTAATTTCCTCAACGTATTCTGAATCTATCTCATTATCCTGATCATCATAGTCTGGTTCATCATCTATGCCTCTTTTATCTGCCTCTGTCAGGATCAATTCGTATGCTCCTTCCTCGAAACTCTCTCTGCCCTCCTGAATCATATGATCCAGATCATCATCGCTGCATCTTTTATATATTTCAATAAGTTCCATTCGTCTTTTTTTATCCATTTTATCGCTCCATTATTTTATAAGGTTATTCTTTTAGGATCTGAATAGGTAAAAAGCAAGAGGAAAATACCGGGAATGTCTCATACTGGTTGAGGTGTGTTATCATATATACCGGAGATCAACGGAAGGGTAAGGCGGCCAGTATTAATAGTGTATAACACTGGCTAACATGAGTCTTATTCTTTGCACACACCCTTATTCTTAAGGTGATTAAATGCCCTGCAATCTCCAAGTTCGCATGCTGTTTTAAAATCTTTGCAGGCCTGAGAATTCTTTTTCAACTTGTAATATGTATATCCCCGGTTATTATAGACATGCATTAATTTCACATTAAAGACCAATGCTGATGTGTAATCCGCTATCGCCTCTTCGTATTTCCCGGACAATCGAAAAGCATCGCCCCGGTTGATATAGGCTACGATATTCCTCGGTTCAATTTCAATAGACTTCACAAAATCTTCTATTGCCTTTTGATAATCCTTTTTAAATAAATTAATTGATCCTCTCTGGGTAAAATATCCGAATACTCCGGGGGATAATTCAATCGCTTTATCAATATCAGAGATTGCCTTATCGTATTCCTCAAGATCCATATAAGCCAATGACCTGTAATAATAGGCAGTACCAAATTTTGGCTCCAGGTTAATGGCTTCTGATATTTCTTTTACAGCTTCCTGGTATTCAGCTTTGCCTAATAAACTTTTACCCGCGTAAGCATGACGGCATGCCTCCATCCTGCTGTTGGTATCTTCGGAAAAAGTATCCTCTGAAAATTTAAAAAAAAATGGCAACTCTAAAGTATAATCAATTGCTACACCATTTTCAGTTGCGGGTTTGAATTTATATTTCTCCAGGGCATTTAATGCGGCATTCTCAAAATAACCCGGTGGAACCGCTTCCACGACCACGGGATCAGTAAAACTTCCATTCTTTGCCACTGTAAATTTTATAATGACAAATCCTTCAACACGGTCTTCATATGCTTTCATTGGAATGCTTGGTACAGCATATTTAATGATGGAGGGAGATATTTTACCAGTTTCATTACTGCTTTTTAAATTATCCATGCCGGCAGTTTCCGATGCATTAACCATGGAAAAACAGGCAAATAGAAGTATAAAGATTAAACATAGGATGGATTTTTTCATAATATCTCCTTAATATCAAATATGTCAGTGAATATTTAAAACATCTGCTTTCTCCGGTCAAGGGAAATGACCATTTATATCTCCCGTTCTTTTCGCGCAGTATCAATCACAATTCAGGTTTTACGAAAAGGGATATCCATGTTTCCCGGTAGAAACAACTCTTCAACGGTCACTGTTTGAGTGATCCGCTGAAGAGAATTTTATTTATTGTATGATTATGGGAAAGATATCCCGATTATTAACGAAATCCCGGGATAAGACTGTTGCCGGGGAATTAGCCCTTTTTTAACTGAATAATCTCTTCGGGTGTATATTTTTCCCGTGGATGTGATGGATGAAGCGAAACATCACCTTGTGTCATATCGTATGTAGAAGCAAAGAGAACGTGCATCCACTGAAAAGGTTTATTTACCTTTGTGATTGCAATGGGGCCGTGCACTAATCCTTTGGGCATGTATAGAATGGAGGTAGAGTCAATAATATGTTTCTCACCTTCTTCTCCAAAATGCACCTCGATTTCTGCATCAAAATCATAGTAATTTTGAGGATTGCTGCCAAAGATGAAAAAGATTTCGTCACCATCGTGGGCATGAGCCGGATGGGGAAATGTAACCGGTTGGGTGACAACAAGCAGTTGGACTTCAACAGGAAAGTTGAGGCTTTCACCTACACAACCTTTTTCAGCGCATATGTGCAGCGACGGAGCTCCTCCTTTTTCAAGGGGTTCCCTGATAATGTATTTTCCGTACTTAGTCTCAGCCATTTTAAATCCTCCTTTTCTTTACATTCGGTAATAGTAAGTGATTATAGGTTTCCTTTTAAATACTCCTGTTACGAAGGTAAATCAAGTAGTTTAATATAACGAACTAACTAGTGCCCATCCAAAAACTAAAGTTTTTGTTCGGTAGCTGTCAGCACTCAGCGTTCAGCTTTTAGCAAAAAGCTTTTAAAATAAAGACTTAGCTGACGGCTGATAGCTGAACGCTGAAAGCTCCATCCAGAAATTTGCTCTTTCTGGATGGCCACTAACTAGATTTTATAAAAAAACTTTTTTTATAAATTCTACTCTCCGGCCCCGTTTTCAGCATCAAATCGTTTTCGAAGCTCTATAACTTCTTTTCTCAAATTAAAAAGTTCAATACATTGACTGATGGTTGATTTAACATCTTCCATCTCCCAGGGTTTGGTTAAATACCTGTAAATTCCGCCTTTATTTACAAGATTCAGGATCAGTTTTACATCGGAATGGCCCGAAAGCACCACCCTTATCATATCCGGATATAATTCCTGTACTCTGGAGAGCAGTTCAAATCCGTCCATTTTAGGCATTTTTATATCGGATATTATCAATTTACAGGGATTTTTAGACAGTATTTCCAGTGCCTCCTCACCACTATTTGCATAAAATACATTATATGACTCTGTTCTCAGTTCTCTTTTAAAAGAGGATAAGACCTCTTTAGTGTCATCAACAATGATTATATTTGATTTTTCCATTGCGGTTCATCCCCTTTATTCTACCTTTCTACCGATTATTAAACCGGTACTCCTTGTCTCCTTTCTTTCGACAAATGTCATTCCTGCCTGCTCCAGCCAGTCCTTTACTTCCGATTCCGTATAGGTATCACCCGAGTCAGTATTGACTAGCATATTAAGAGCAAAAAATGCTCCGAATGAAGGATGGATGCGGTCATCATCCATGATAAAATCCGAGATTACTATCATTCCCCCGGAATTCAGTGCCCTGCTCGATTTATTGATGAGTTCTATATTCTGTTCCGGTGAATTGATATGTATGATTGCCGACAGAAAAACAAGGTCATACCCTGACGGGAGTTCATCCGTATTGTAATCACCCAGTGCAGTATCTATCTTTCCCTCAAGTCCGGCATCCCGAATATAATTTTCTGTCATGGAAACCACATTGGGAAGATCAAAGACCGTTGAGCAGATATCATCACCTGCCTTTACAAATGCTATTGAATAGGCCCCTGAACCTCCGCCCACATCAAGGACCTTTTTTACTCCTGAAAGATCGATCTGCTCAATAAGGGAGGGGGCCTCACTGAATGCCCGATTATGCATTGCGGCAATAAAGGGTTTAAACCATTTGTCGCCTCTTTCCTCCACAGAGTTTATCTTTACGGATCTCCCGGCTTTTACCGATTTACTTAGATTACTCCACGAGTCCCATAGATTGACAGAGTGCATCAAACCGCCCTGATATTCAGGTTTTCCTTCCACCAGATACTGCTTTGCAGCCTCTGAATTGCTGAACATCCCGTTTTTCTTTTTTACAGCCCCGGTAACACAGAGGGCATTTAAAAGACGGTCTGTAGCCCTTGGATCGGCTTTTATTGTTTTTGCGATCTGATTTGAGGATTTCTCCTCTTCGCCCAGCACGGTGAATATCCTCAGTTCAAAACCAGTGAGAAAAATCCTGCTCTGCTGAAATGATCTTGACAGAAAGTTTATGTCATTAAAGGAGAATCTGGCCTTTTTATTCATTTCAATACCTCCGTAAAGGTTGAATGATCTATATCAAAAGAAATGGCTATTTTGCGGGTTCTCAGGATAAAAATATTTATCAGTGTTAAATTTTACATGTGCATGAGGATTGACGCAAATGTTTTCTCTATTTTTGATATTTATATTGTTCTTTTTGACATGAAATATAAAAGCTCATATAATCCGCCAAAAAACACGAACGGGGGTAACTATGGAGAAAAACTGGAATGATCTATCACCTGAAGAGAAACGCGGAAAAAGATTTGAGAAATGGCTTTCCACAGAAAACAGACAGTTCAACAGTCCTGAAGCTGAACAAAGACATATAGATATAGTTACGAGGCTCATCAAGGTATTCAAACTTGAAGAACCGGACCGGGTTCCTGTTATGCTCCCCACCGGGACCACGCCCATATATATGGCCGGCATGACCTACAAGGAAGCTATGTATGACAGTGAAAAACTCATCAAGGCCTATAAGGATGTTTTTAATGTCTTTAAAGGAGACGATTTTGCGGCCCCAATGATGTTTTCCGGTAAGGCCTCGGCATTACTGGACACTAAAATATCAAAATACCCAGGGCATGGTCTCCCGGATGACGGGCATGGCAGCCAGTTTGTTGAAGGTGAATACATGAAGGCCGATGAATATGACTTGTTCATCAACGACATGTCTGATTTTGTCTTCAGATGCTATCTTCCCCGAACTCTGGGAGTACTTGAGCCCTTTCAGAATTTTCCACCGCTGCCCAATTCTCTGGGATTCCCCAACATGTTTCTAGGTCCCATGTCCAATCCCCAGGTGCAGGATATGCTGCTCAAACTGGTAGAATACGGCAGGGAAGAAGCCAAATGGAATATACCGATTATGAAATTCAGGCAGATGGCGCAGGCCGAGGGATACCCTTCAATGATGGGCGCGTATGCCCATGCCCCCTTTGACCTTATGGGTGATACCCTGCGCGGAACTCATGGGATTATCATGGATATGTACCGCCAGCCTGATAAACTCCACCAGGCAATGGAAAAGCTTGTCCCGCTCAATATCAATATCGCGGTAACTGCGGCAGATATGTCAGGGGTTCCGATTGCCATGTTTCCCCTTCACAAGGGAGATGACACAATGATGTCTGATAAGCAGTACAGGGAGTTTTACTGGCCGACATTCCGAAAAGTACTCATAGGCATTATTGAGCAGGGTATTGTGCCTTTATTATTTGCAGAAGGTAAATATAACGAACGGCTTGAGATAATAAAGGACCTGCCCAGAGCCGGAGTCGTGTGGTATTTTGACCAGACAGACATGTTTAAAGCAAAGGAAATACTCGGTGATACAGCATGCCTTATGGGCAATGTTCCAACCTCACTTTTATGCACAGGCAAGCCACAGGAAATTAAGGAATACTGCCGCAAACTGATAGAAGTTGTTGGAAAAGGCGGAGGTTATATCCTGGCCGGAGGCGCAATGCTTGATAAGGGAATCCCTGAAAATATCCATGCAATGAGTGAAGCAGCTTTTGAATATGGAGTTTATTAATAAATAGAAACAAGGAGATTCGAATGGCAAAAAAATCATATCACAGCCTTTGCGCGTGGACATTTAACGCCGGTAAGGGCGGATTTACACCCTATGACACACGTTCAGCATGGAGTGATGAAAACCTGGATACTGTGGGAAAAATCAAACTGATTAAAGAAAAGATCCGTCCTCGACTGCCCGACCATATAGAACTTGGATTTGAAATCCATTATGACTATGAATACTGTGAAGATAACGCCTCTGCCATTGCAGACGCCCTTTGTGACAATAATATATCACTTGCAATGGTAACACCGGGGGCCCACAGATATTTTCCATATGGAGGCATCTGCTCTCCTGATCCCGAAGAAAGGCAGGCGGCTAACGATTACGGCGCAAGGTCTGTTAAAATTGCCTACAGTGAATTAAAAAAGGCATGGAACAGTGAAATCCCACCCACCTTTGTCCTCTGGAACGGATCATACGGTTACGACCTGGCCTCGGTGGGTATCCAAAAGATGTATAACTACCTAAAGGAAGGCGTTGCAGGACTTTGCAAACTGGAAGAATCCCTTGGCGGAGAGCTTTTTATTGCAATAGAACCAAAGCCCAATGAAGGTTACCCCGCAATGTTCCTGCCCACCGTAGCAAGCGCCATTGTATTCTGGAGAAAGCTTGAACAGGAATACGGAATCAACATTGAAAAGAAAGGTGTTAACAAGGAATTCGGGCACTCGGAAATGATCGGCCTTGATCATATCTATGATACTGTAGAAGAAATAGACAACGATATGCTTATGCACATGCACGTTAACAGCCAGGGTTATAATGACGGTATAATACTGGGCGGTCCCGGCAAATTTGATATTGATCACGGCGCAAGGATAAACGGAATGAATATTGCTATCGCAGGATTGATAAACCAGGCGTGTTTCAACCGCTGGAAGGGTCATGACATGCAGGTAAGGGCCCACGATACAGAAGATCAGGGAATTGACAGGGTAATAAGAAGCGTACTGAGCTGGGATGCCTGTGAAAAGGCAGCAGAGACCCTTGACTATAACCTTTTATGGCAATACCTGGTAAAAAGGGAAACCGCAAAGGCCGAAGACCTTATGAGAGCTTCTGTTGTACAGGCCTCTAAATTTTTTAATGAGATGTATATTAAATAGAGACAAAATGAGTTCATCCTATTCACTTGGTATAGAATTCAGCACGCAGTCGGTTAAACTGGTTGTCCTTGACCTTATAACTAACAAGATATCTTTCATAGACTCATTTAACTATGATCAGGCATTTCCGGAATATAAAACCGAGGGAGGCGTACTTCCGTCTGATTCGCCTGAGATAAGACATACCTCGCCCTTTATGCTTGTTGAAGCTGTTGATCTTGCTTTTAAAAGGCTGTCTGAAAGTGAAATTGATACGTCACTGATAAAAGCCATAAAGTGTGACGGCATGCAGCACTGCACAGTATATGCTAATTCTTTATTTAGTGAAACAATATCCTCTCTTGATCCGGAACAAAATCTTCTCGAGCAGATAAGACCCTGTATATCGCGCCCTGCATCACCCATATGGGAAGACAGGAGCACTGCGAAGGAAGCCGAATATCTTACAGACGCACTGAAAAATAAAGGCAATATAGTCAAACTTACAGGAAACAGGGCAGAGCTCCGTTTCCCTGCTTCACAAATATTAAAATGGGCAAAGGAATCCCCCGGAGAATATGAAAACACTCAAAATATCTTTATCTTAAGTGCATTCATCACATCGATTCTTTCAGGAAAAAAAACAGCCGTCGATACCGGAGACGGATGGGGAGCAAACCTCAACACCCTTGATATTGATAATCCGGGCTGGAATAAAAAGGTGTTAACCATTATCGATCAGTACCTTGTGAAAGCGGGTATTATTTCACCTCTTTCCCCCAGGCTTGGCAACATGGATCATTACGATGCTGATGCCGGAACCATAAACGCCTATTTCTGTAAAAAATACGGGATTTCCCCTGATACTGCGATATTGACAGGCACAGGCGACAATCCGGCTACACTCCTGGGCTGCGGAGGAAATATCGTGGTGTCTCTGGGAAGCAGCTACACAGTTAACGGTGTAATGGAAAAAATAATACCGTCAAAAAATGAGGAATATAACGTATTCGGGTATACCAAGGGAAAGGCAATGGCACTGTCTGTAATAACCAATGGCGCCAAGGTACAGGATCATTTTTTAAAAGAATATGTGCTTAAATCGGAAGACAGGTCTCCGAAAGTTTCGGACTGGCAGAAATATTTAAATCTGGCCGGTGATCCACTGCTCTCCCATGATGAAAAACTCCTTCTGCCTTACCTTCTTGATGAATCCGTGCCATTAAAGAAAAAAGGTATTATAAGGGATAATTTTCCTGACAATCTTACGGGGGCTAATATCAGGGCATTGATCCTGTCCCAGGTTCTTTCTCTTAAACTCCATTCGGGCCACCTGGGCGAAGTAAAAGAGCTGTGTGTTGTTGGAGGAGGAGCCAGAAACAGCGTCATGATGCAGTGGATAGCCGATGCCTTTGGAGCAGACGCCTATACAATTGAGAACTTCGCTGTTGCAGCCCCTATGGGGTGTGCAATCAGCGCAGCCGTAAAGGCACTGAATATTTCATACGAAAAAGCAGCAGAAAAATTTGTAAAAAAAGACCAATCATCAGTAAAAAAACCAATTTCCGAAAATGTAAAAACAATGCAGCACCTGGTCGAACGATACCAGGAATTTGAAAACAGTCGATAATGAAAGGATATAATAGTGACCACACCTGTCTATAAAGACCCGACAAAATCAACCCATGAACGAGTAAAGGACCTTCTTGCTAAAATGAACCTTGAAGAAAAGATCCTTCAACTCACATCCATATGGCTTAGCTTTGATCCTGAAAAGGGTGAAATGGCACCTTCCATCATGGGAGAAGATCTGGATGAAAAGGCAGGTAGGGTTGATATTGATTATTACCTCAGGTCAGGTCTGGGACAAATAACCAGGGCCTTCGGAAGCAGGCCTATTGACCCGGTGGCAGGCGCCGGAACAGTCAACCGCATACAGAAGAGGCTGATGGAAGAATCACGGCTTGGTATACCTGTAATCTGTCACGAGGAGTGTTTAAGCGGTCTTATGGCCCAGGGTGCTACGTCCTTTCCTTCACCTGTTAATTATGGCGCCACATGGGAGCCTGAACTGATTCAACAGGTTGGTGACGTTATAAGGCGACAGATGAGATCACTGGGTACACATCAGGGACTTGCACCGGTATGTGATGTTGCAAGGGACGCCAGATGGGGAAGGGTTGAGGAGACAATAGGCGAGGACCCGTACCTGGTAGGGACAATGGTTACCAGTTATGTCAAAGGCCTTCAGGGTGATGATATAAAAAAAGGTATCATTGCTACATTAAAACATTTTGTGGGTTATTCCTTCAGTGAAGGGGGAAGAAACTTTGCCCCTGTGCATGTCGGGAGACGTGACTTGATGGATGTTTTTTTTATTCCGTTTGAAATGGCAGTAAAGGAAGGAAAAGTACTTTCACTGATGAACGGCTACCATGAATTTGACGGTGAAGTTCCGGGGGCTTCTCACTGGCTGCTGACTGAAGTGCTAAGAGAGCAATGGGGGTTTGACGGCTTTACGGTCTCTGATTACGGCTCAATCACCTTTCTGTACAATATGCACAAAATAGTCGCAACACATAAAGAGGCGGCAGCTGCAGCGCTTAAGGCAGGGCTTGATATAGAGCTTCCCAATCCTACAATGTATCCGCATGGGCTCAAAGATGCCCTTTCCGACGGTTTGATAACCGAAGACGATATTAACCTGGCTGTATCCAGGATTTTGAGATTAAAATTCGAGCTCGGTCTTTTTGAAAATCCATATGTGGATACAGACGCGATCAGGCTTGATCTCCCTGAGGAAAACGCGCTGGCAGCAAAGATTGCTGAAAAATCCATCACCCTGTTATCCAATAAAAATATTCTTCCTGTTTCACAGGATATGAACAGGATAGCCCTCATCGGCCCCAATGCCCACAATGTTATGGCGCTCTTCGGGAACTACAGTTTTGAAAACCACGTTGTATCCACTCACTATAAAGACATGGCCGAGGAGGTAGTATCAGCCCCGACTGTCCTTGATAAGCTTAAAGAAAAGATTGGCGAAGAAAGGGTTTACTATGCGCAGGGCTGTAACATACTTGATGATGATTTATCAATGCTGCCTGAAGCTGTAGAGGCGGCTGAAAAAGCTGATATCGCCATACTGGTCGTTGGCGACAAGGCCGGGCATTTCAGGGCTGGAACTGTCGGTGAAGGCACAGACACGCCCGATCTTTCATTGCCCGGAGGACAGGAAGAACTGGTCAGGGCTGTTCTTAAAACAGGAAAGCCTGTCATAATAGTCCTGCTTAACGGCAGACCATTTGCCATGCCGGAAATCTCTGAAAAGGCTTCAGCCATTGTTGAGGCATGGTTCCCCGGCCAGGAAGGTGCAGGCATTATTGTTGACACCCTCTTCGGTGATTTAAATCCCGGAGGAAAAACAACCCTGACATTCAGCCAGTCTGCCGGGGTACAGCCCTTATATTATAACCACAAGTATCTTGCTCCGGGGTTCCCGAAACTTCCTGAATTTGCGCCTGTATTTCCATTCGGTCATGGACTGAGTTATACGGAATTTACATACAGCGATCTTGAACTGTCATCATCCGAAGCAGCTGTTGACGGAACAGTCGAAATCAGTTTTAAGATTAAAAACAGAGGGGACAGGAAGGGAGAGGAAGTAGTACAGCTATATATTAACGATCCTGTAGCAAGCATTCCAAGACCGGTTAAGGAGCTTAAAGGATTTAAAAGGATATTCCTGCAATCCGGGGAGCAGAAAAAAATAATATTTACAATGTCTGCAGATGTGCTTGCCTTTACCGGACTTGATTATAAAAAGATTATAGAACCCGGTGAGATTAAAATAATGATAGGATCTTCAAGCGAGGATATCAGGCTTGAAACGAGCTTTATACTTACCGGAGAAAAGAGATATCCTGGTGAAGACAGAAAATTAAGTACGGATGTTACAGTTACGAATGTTTGAAAGAGGTTTGTGGTGTGATTTACGGTCTGCGGTTAATAATATTGAGACTCTCTTTTTACTCTATTCTCTTTCCTGTTTTCTATTAAGAGGAACCAAAACAAAAATATTGCCCCGAATGTTATAAACAGGTCCGCAACATTTAAAATACCAGTCCTTATTCGGGAGCCTATGCCGAAATTCATAAAGTCTACTACCCTTCCCTCATTCAGCAATCTGTCGATTAAATTTCCGATACCTCCACCAAGGATCGCAGACAGTGCAAAAATCTGATAGATTGTAAAACCCTTTGAAAAAACAAGGTAGACAAACAAAATTAAAAGGAAAAGTGCTACCAGGACTGAAAATACCCAGAAACGTAAACTTTCAGAAATAGAAGCCCCCATCCCAAGAAAACCGCCTGTATTCTCAGCGTACTGGAGAACGAAAAAATTATGAAAAAATGAGATCGGCTCGGAACCGGCAAGGCAGGTATGAGCGACCTTCTTTGTAATCTGATCCAGGGTAATTGTAACAAACAATATGAGTGATATTATAATGGCTCTGATTTTTGGTTTCATATTCTTTACTTTTTGTTAACGCGAGATTATACATAGTACGACGTTCGATCCGGACAATATATTATAAGGAAACTGATAGTGCAATAATGTCAGACAAGAAAACTGATAAAATATATATCGAGCTTGAAAGACGCCTTGGGAACAAATACCTGAGAAACAGGTTGAAAATTGAAAAATGGCACACATTTTTCAAACGTCTGCTCGGTAAAGTATTTTATCAGGAAGATATGGATCCTAAATACGTTTTTCTTAAATTACTGCTTATTCTCTCCGGCAGTTATAACAGGGTGAGATTAAACACCCTCAAATATGAAACAGTTCATAAGACCGTTTCATTTAATAACCTCCCTGAAAAGTTTAACGGATTTAAGATACTTCACATCTCTGATATTCATATTGAAGGAATACCCGATATGGGAGTAAGTCTTGCAAAAAAAATATCATCTCTTGATTATGATCTTTGTCTTATCACCGGAGATTATCGTTTTTTATCATATGGCGAATGCCTGCCCACAATTAAAAAACTGAAAACAGTAACTGACAGTATTAAATGTAATTATGGCATCATCGGCATACTCGGAAACCACGATTCCATTAATATGGTACCCGAGC
>JASFHE010000081.1:0-14424 GCA_050123415.1 Desulfobacteraceae bacterium
AAGGTGTCAAGGTTTGCGGGGATAAAAAATCAGACCTTGAGAAAAAACTCCAGCGGTCACCCGATCTGCCGTGGTGGGATATAGCTATCTATCCTAATACGGTATATTCGTAATTGCCGATTCCCTAAGATAAAAGTTTCAGATTTGAGTATACTTCTCCAGATACTTCTCAATCACAATGCGGGTATAATGTTCAATCGGAAGTTTAAGGGCTTCTTCCACTGATACCCATATATATTCCTCGGCCTCTTCATTCAATATAACATCACCGGAATCAGTCCTGCACATATAATCAAAAAAGATAAAATGATCTTTCTTCCAGAAGGACCTGTCATAAATAAACTCCTGAAAAATGAGAAACTCAATATCATAAATATCAAGGTTTGTTTCTTCTTTTATCTCACGCCTTAATGCCTCTTCAATAGTCTCGCCAAGTTCAATATGTCCGCCCGGAATAACATACTGCCCATGCCACTTGTGCGATTTCATTAAGAACATTTTTCCTTCGGGATTGAATATAAGTGCCCCGGCTGTGGGTTCCGGATATATTTGACCGGTCATTAGTCCTGTAACTCCCTGTATTAATTGTGCTATGCTGAAGTCTTCAATGTGAATCCATATAGTAATCCAAGCACAAGCATTTCAATCAAGCCGATAATGATGGTGTAAAGCAATGCTTTCATCGGGATACTACTGCCCGGATTCACTCATTTCAAGCCTCAAAAATGTAAAGCCTGTCATTTTTATATCAAAAGCCGCTCTCACGAATAATCAGAGCAACGATCCGGCGCCGGATTCGGTTGAGTATACTTTCCGGCTTGACATTCACCCGAACATTCCCGAGATACATCATTGCCGGAGCATCTATGTTTGCAGGGAAATCAAAATGGAGGCGGTATATCGAATCGACAGGTATAAGTCGGCCGGTATCATTTTCAATTTTTACGGGGATAGTACCCCCAAAGGGAGATGCAAGATAGGCTGAATTAAAAAATCTGGTTGCTGTTTTTTCGACTTTTATAATCTTTCCTTTTAAAATGGGAAAATCATGGATATCAGGGTAAAAGGAAACCTCCTTGTCTGATTGTATTCGCATAAGGTCAGTTTCATTTACATATGCCTCCACTTTAATACCTGTTTCCGGGACCATTAAAAGCAGCGGTTCATTTGCCATGACCATTTGATCTTCCTGAACAGAATCCGATATCTCCGCTATTTTCCCTGAGAATGGCGCTTTTATCTCCAGGCGCTCTTTTTCTTCTACCAGTCCCTGAAGCCTGATAAGGGCTTCATCAAGTTCGCTTTCAATAACGAGGCTTCTCTCCCGGAACTCATTGTGAAGGCTTTTATTATCCAATTGCCATTTCAGGATATCTACATTTCGTTTGGCCTGTTCAATGTTGTGCTCAAGATCCGGAGACGCCAGCTCAACAAGTGTTTGGTTTTTGTTGACATGCATTCCGGTCTCGATGTCTATTTTATTGACCCGGGATGCAAAAGGAGAAAACAGTGTAGACTCCTCACCAGCCTGATATACTGCCGGAAGATTAAGAGATCTTTGCCAGGGAAATGCAACTAATCCGATTAATATAAGCAGGATGAAAATCGTTGTGATTGTATGGCGTGTCATATGTATTTTATCCCTGAGTGCCCACCATGATGCAAATTCGCGATAAACGGGGAGCAGTATAAAATAAAAAATTTCCAGTATAAAAAGTATAATTCCCAGCAGCTTAAAAAATAATTTATAAACAAGCAGTGCAATACCCAGAAAGAGAAAAAAACGATATAGCCATATACCGATAGCATATACAATGAGGAAAATGCGTTTTGCAGGTGTAAAAGAGCCGGGACATGTTTCATTTATACCAAAAAGTTTTTCCCGAATCCACCATTTACCTATCCGAAAGGCCCAACTTTGAAGGTTAGGTTCATGCAGGAGGTCTGACAGGATATAATAACCGTCATATTTCATAAAGGGATTGAGATTAATGGCAATTGTTATAAGCCATGCCGAAGTTGAAACAACAAAAGCCGTGCTTCGAAGGGTGCCGTCAGGCAGTATATTCCAGAGTAAAAGCGCCAGGACTGCAAGCCCTGTTTCCGTAATGATTCCGGCGCTTCCTATGGCAAGGCGTTTTTTAAAGGATGATAGTTTCCATGCTTCAGTGGTATCTGTATATAATACAGGCCACAGGACAAGAAAGGCTATGCCAATGGTAGGCACCCTGCATCCGAATCTTTTTGCTGTATATGCATGACCCAGTTCGTGGATAATTTTACAGAAGGTAATTGCAAACGCATAGATGAGAAAACCATTAAAAGAAAAAAAGCGGCTGAATGTAGAAAGAAATACATCCCACTGCCGGCTGATAAGATAAATGTCGACTCCTGATATAATCAGAAAAATAAGGATAAAAAGCCGGGAGAAAACTCCTTTAATAAAAGGATAAGTTCTTTCAAGGAAACGATCAGGATTTAGCAGGGGGATTCGAAAAAAGAGATAATTCTTGATCATGAATTGAAACATATCATTCTGCATTCCTTGCTTAATTCTTAAAAATCTTTTTACTGCGGCCTGATCCCGGATGATAACCAGGTTGTTACGGATCAGGAAGTTAAGCAGGGCATGAATGTGTTCCTCTGTAATATTCAGTGCTGTTTCCCTGTTGACTGCAGCGACGATTTTTTCAGGATTGTTGTAAGACCACCTGTGAAGGATTTCAAATTCCAGCCATGAGATGGAAAAAAAGGCATTCCTGGGTGGATCATGAATCGTCCAGGAAGGCGCGCCGTTTTTATCCCGGGGACCGGGGTACAGTGTAAGTTCTTCTCTGAGTGGGGGAAGGGATTTCTGAAGCACGGGCGCCTCTGTGTTTACAGGCCAAGTTTTTGTCGGATTGCAGCCATTGTCCGACGGCCCAGGAAGTAGAAAAGGCTGGTTTTTTTGCCGTAAATTTTTGCGGTCCCCATCAAGCCTATTCTGGGAGGTTTGATATCTTTCTGAAACTCTGCTTTCAGCCGGTATGCAAGAAACCCGTCTGCGGTTACCCGGGCGCGGTAGCTTGCATGTGTCAGTGTACAACTGACAGGAGATTCCGGCGAAATATTCAGGAAAAAAAGCACATCGGCGCCTTTCTCAAAATTAATTGCATCTGCTACGGGGATCCTGATTTCAAGTTCTGCCTTTTCAGGGTCTGCGAGTGTAAGGACTTTTTCACCCGCGGCCACAGGTTTCCCAATCCAGTCGTCTGTATCTGAAAAAATAGCTATGCCATCCTGATTTGCTTTTACATTAATCCGATCCAAAAGTTCAGTTACATATGTGACAGTCGCTGATTTTTCTTCTGTTCGTTTTTTTAATAATTCCAGCTCTGCCTTTGTCCCCGGACTCGATATGGCCTTACGCATGGCCTTCTGGTACTCTGCTTCAGAAACAGCAAGGGATTTCTTTGCTGAAAGCAGTCGATTTCGCAGTGTTGTATCATCAAGGCTGAAAAGCCTGTCATTAACCTGTACCGGATCATTGGGATTTACATAAAAATCGGCGATCACTCCATCTACAGGATTCCGTACAATTGTAGAATCAAGCGGTATAACTTCCGCCGGCGCCAGGGCTGACATACGGACAGGAATAAAGGGCATACTGATAAAAACAAGAATTAATGCCAGGAATATAAAGCGGGTGATTTTTGATTTTGAAGCTTTCCACCACTGATTACCTAATAATACTCCCCATGAGTACCCGAAAATATCAGCAAGTAACTCAAGCAGAACAAAATCCTGCTTTTGCCATTTTTCATCACGGGAAAGAAACAAAGCGCCAAGACATTTTCCCTTTGGTGTTTTCAAGGGCAGCCAGAATCCATACTCAGGCAGCCACTCCTGCCACTTTGAGGCAAGCTTAGATGGGAAATCGTTTGATGTAACGGAACGTCTTTCGTCCTGCGGAAGTGTTTTTAATATATCTGTAAGCCATAGTATAAATGGAGACTGCCTGTCCAGCGATGCGAGCCCTGAAATGGCGTCAATTCTGCCGGACTTGGGTCCTGACCATCGCCAGAGAACAGCCTGGCGAAATGGAACAATTGTGTGCGTTTCATTTACAACAAGGAATTCAAATTCCGATCGATTTTCAGCATGCCGCAACTGCTGCTCAAACTGGAGGACAGCGCTAAGTCTCCGGGTGTGATTTTGAAGGTTAGCAGGCTCCATATAAATTAGTTACTCCTGTCGGAAGAATGCATGACCGCTCATTCCTGAAAGAAGGTTCCCTTCTTTATCATCAATTGTACCTGTTATTTTAACTGATTGACTGATCGGATCGATACTGGCCCCGATCCGGACTATCTTTGCAGAATATTCTTTACCGGTTTCATCAATTTTTACATGAAATTCCAGGCCGGGCTTGATCCACATGAGCCAGCGGGAAGGGATCAGCAATTCAACTTCCAGGCTGGTATCGTCCAGTATTTCAAGAAGCGGTTGCCCTATGGAAACGAACTGATGTTTTTGGGCGTGCAGAGTGGAAATCCTGCCGGAAAAGGGGGCGTAGATGATGCATTCATCTATGACAGCTTCCATGACAGTGATGTTAGCTTCAGCTTCTTTCATCTCTGCGTTGGATTTTTCCATTTCCATGATACTTATAGACTCGAGATCATTAAGTCTTTTGTTTACTTCCACCCCTTTTCGCGCAACTTCCAGCCGGGCACGGGCTTTGAGAAGCCTTGCTCTTTCAACTTTGCAGTCGAGTTCAACCAGTATATCTCCATTTTTAAAGCTGTCACCTTCATGGAAATCAAGTTTTTTAATTCTGGCAGCCAGCTCGCTTGAGAGTGTTGTGAAACTCTTGGGGCGCAACTGCGCCCTGAGTCCTGTATTTTTATCAATATCTGTATCTGAATTTTCCGATGCAGCAAACAGTGAAAAAGACCATATCATAACACCCATGCTTAAAAACGCAGATACAAATCGTTTTAGATTCATTAAATATCCTTATGACCTTTCCGGTTGTTTATGTAGCCCGGATCAATGTCTCGAAGGGACTGTAAAATCATTATCCCATTTTTCAAGCTTTTGCCGGATAGTGCCGGATAGGGTAGATACATTACTTTCATTATAATTCTCCGGCAACGGATCAAGGCCGATTGAAGCGTATGCACGCCCAAGTGCATTTTGCAATTGGGCGAAACTGTGAAAACGCTGAAGCCTGGCCATGATCGCATTGGTTTCCGCGCGGATCTTTTCAATTCTGCTTTGGGTGTCAGCCTGATAGGCAGACTCTACTTTTTGAAATATTTTTTCATTTACATTTTCAAGCTTTGTATCACGCTCCAACTGCCTGACAAATCCTTTATATTGTCTGTAGGCAATGTGAAGTTGACTCAATACAGCCATACTCAGGGTTTTCTGCTGCATCTCCAGCATGCCCTCCTGGGATTTTGCCAGTTTTATCCGCTGTGGAGCGGAAACCAGGTCCATCAGATTCCACGCAAGTCGAGTACCGATATCCGACCAGGAGTTGTTGATAATGTATTTATTACTGTCATAATTTGTGCCAACTGTAAAATTAATTCCCGGAAAAAGACTTGCAATACTTTTTCTGGTTTCGTCGACGCTGATTCGTTTTTGGTAATGGATTTCTTTCAGTTCCGGGCGCTGCTGAAGTGCCATATTTTCAAGCGCTCTGAGTGAATCGTCATATTTCAGAAGCCTGATTTTATCTGTCGAAGGTATTTTTAGTTCAAACTCCGTACCGGGCATCAGGTTCATAAGATGGGCAAGCTCGACTTTGGCAAGTGCAAGTTCCTGTTCAAGCAATTCCATTTTTCGTGTAACTTCAAGAAGCACTTTCTGGTACGTCAGAATCTCAAGCATTGGCTTCAGTCTTTCTTTTTCCACTGTCACTGCATATTCTAAAGCCTTTTCAGCATTTATCTTTGCAGATTTTATTTTAGCATGAAGATGTTCTACCGCGGCCGCACGCCAGAACGCATATCGAATATCACTTAGAAGGTTATGCACAGCCTTTCTACGCCTTTCGGAGAGAATAAGATATTTATTTGTCTGCTGTTTTGCCTGATAATAGCTGACGCCAAAATCAAGTATATTCCAGGAGAGCGCCAGTCCGGCTGTCTTCAGTTTTTTCTCTTCAGACGTTGATGCTTCCAGGGATATATCACCGGTGGCTATCGATTCACTGATCGATGCCCTTACATTGCTGCGTTTTGCATAACCGGCCGATGCAGTCATTTTTGGAAGCAAATCAAATTTGGCCAATTTTGTCTGGTCAAGGCCGATAGCTTCCTCCATCAGTTTAAGCCGGTAATTGAGATTATATTTTACAGCTCTTGCCATGGCTTCATAAATATCTATAGGACCGGTAACCGGTTCCTGATCCGTAGCCATGTTAAGCCGCATCTTGTCCGCTTCTGACCGAAGTTCATCCGGCAACAGAGGCTTGGGGTGAATTGCACATCCGCTGGATAAAATACTAAATACAAGCAGCAGAATACTTGTTACTATTATTTTGCTAAAACCTGAATATGGCCGTGATACGGTTTTCTTTTTCATATCATCCCTCTTATCTCTTAGATTACGATCAAAAATAGTTACATGTACACTTTTAATAAATTTTTATTTCATAAAATTCTAAAATATTGAGCTAAGCATATCATGAAGCTTATGAATTGGTTTATTGCCTGCGACATTAATCTGGGAACTGAAAGATGGCTTCCCGTCAGGCGTTGGTTCTCTGTGATTGGTCAATTGCACATCAATTCCTGCATTTGATATCTCTTCTGAGGAATCGGAGGAAAGGTTTTGATGAAAATTGTCTTTGTCACTGCCAGCCAGCGTTGTATCGGCATCACCCGGATGCGGAGGACCCTCGGCCTTGCTTTGTCTGTCCTGATGAGTATCCTTTTCATTACTTTGCAGGTCGATATCAAACGTTGTGACTGCCTCATTACCACTGGAATCTCTGATAATTACATTTATTTCAATATGTGTCTGGTCAGAGTCAAGCGGAGGTGTTCCTGTAAACGATCTTGTTTCCGGTGAAAATAAAAGCCATTCCGGCAAGGAAGATCCGTCGGACAGCGTTGCTTCATAGCTTATGGAAAGGAGATCATTTTGAACACTAAAAGCGTCAGTTGGAATTTCAAAGGTTATGGATTCACCCGGAGTAATGACAAGATCGGATATTCCCATGTTAACGATAAGGTTTCCGGTGTCTCCCTGACCATTATCGCCATATGAAGGGAAATTATCTGCAATATCGGAAAGCCCGGAATTATCATTTTTATAGCCGTCAGCAAAAACATCCGTCGTTTCCAACCGGAGATTTCCACTCCTCGAAGGGGTAAATATTGTATTTCCAACTGCCCTGCCTGACACAGTTCCTCCCGAAACAGAATTTCCTCCAACATTTGAATCATTTGTTGAGCTTTCATCAGCAGTAATAACAACTCCCTCTACAACCTGATTACCATCACGGATTGGCTCCAGGCTAAGGTCATATTCAGTTGAAGCCTGTGTTGTATCTGTCTCCCTGTCCTGGTTAACAAATTCGTTTTGATCCGAAACAACTATAACGAATACTTTATCGTATTGGGCTCCGCTGCTGTCCGTTGCGCGTATTGTCACGCTATGGCTGGCAGCTGTTTCAAAATCTGCCTCAACTTCGTTTTTGAGTTTTAATGTTGTCCCTGAAATCTCAAAAAGACCGCTTTCGTCATTGATAATGGAAAAGTTTATTATGTCACCTGTGTCCGGATCATTCGAGGAGATCGTGCCAACTGTTTCGCCCGGAGCACTCTCAACTACCGTATTGTTGGAAAGTATAATATCCGATGGCGCATCATTGACTGAAGTTACATCAACAGTCATGGTGTAGGCCGAAGCGCTGTATTCTGTGCCGTCACTCACTTTAAAACCGAATGAATCATAGCCGTTGCCATTGACGTTCTCCACCGGAGCAAACCGGAGGTTTCCGGCATCGATATCCGCTTTCGTAATTTCCTGGTTAAGGGTCACATCCTGCCATGTCCCGGAGTTATTGTACTGAAGCGTTCCCGCACTTTCCAGCGATGTAATTTGTATAGTGTTCAGCGTGTCAGCCGAGTCCGCGTCCGAGAAATTAAAATCGGATGCTGCAAATATATAATTAGTGTCTTCATTTGTGGTTACAGTCTTGTCGCCGCCAGTGGGGGCGTCCTGAACTGGTGTCACACCAACAGTCATGGAGTAGGCCGAAGCACTGTATTCCGTACCGTCACTCACTTTAAAACCGAATGAATCATAGCCATTACCGTTTGCATTCGAGGCAGGAACAAACCTTAGTTTTCCGGCATCGATATCCGCTTTGGAAATCTCCTGGTTAAGGATCACATCCTGCCATGTCCCGGAGTTATTGTACTGAAGCGTTCCCGCGCTTTCCAGCGATGTAATTTGTATAGTGTTCAGTGTGTCAGCCGAATCTGCGTCCGAGAAATTAAAATCGGATGCTGTAAATGTGTAATTGGTATCCTCGTTTATGGTTACAGTATTATTTGCGGCAGTGGGGACATCATTGACTGGTGTCACATCAACAGTCATGGAGTAGGCCGAAGCGCTGTATTCCGTGCCGTCACTCACTTTAAAACCGAATGAATCATAGCCGTTGCCATTGACGTTTGCCGCCGGAGCAAACCTGAGTTTTCCGGCATCGATATCTGCCCTGACAATCTCCTGGTTAAGGATCACATCCTGCCATGTTCCGGAGTTGTTGTACTGAAGCGTTCCCGCGCTTTCCAGCGATGTAATTTGTATAGTGTTCAGCGTGTCAGCCGAATCTGCGTCCGAGAAATTAAAATCGGATGCTGCAAACGTATAATTCGTATCTTCGTTTGTGGTTACTGTTTTGTTTCCTGCAGTGGGGGCGTCCTGAACAGGTGTCACATCAACAGTCATGGTGTAATTTGAGCTGCTGTACAGATCTCCGTCACTGACTTGAAATCCGAAGGAATCATAGCCGTTGCCATTGACGTTTGCCGCCGGGACAAATCTGAGTTTTCCGGCATCGATATCCGCTTTGGAAATCTCCTGGTTAAGGGTAACGTCCTGCCATGTCCCCGAATTATATTGAAGCGAGCCGGAACTTTCCAGTGAAGTGATTTTTACAGTGTTCAGAGTATCACCACTGTCCTGATCTGAAAAGTTAAAATCGGATGCTGCAAACGTATAATTCGTATCTTCGTTTGTGGTTACTGTTTTGTTTCCTGCAGTGGGAGCTTCGTTAACATCTGCAATATTTATGGTAAGATCTTTTTGGAATGAAAGACCATCCGTGTCCCCGGTAGCCTGAACTGTTATTGTTCTGGTAGTTGCTGTTTCATAATCAAAAGTAGCGCCTGCTGCAACACGGACTTTCCATACACCGCCATCCTGATATAATTCAAAACGCCCGCCGTCATCATCCAGTAATGTACAGGTATGCGTCTCTCCGACATCGGCATCAGTAATTTCAAGCGCACTGACAAAGGTTCCGGCCGCTGCATCCTCCGTGATAACATTCTGGCCGCTAAATACACTGCCATTTCGGACTTCCCATACAAAAACACCATTCTGGCCGATGTTAGAGGCTGTTTCAAGATTCAGGAAGTCGGTAGTTCCCGATCCGGTCACTTCGCCATAGTTTTCCTGATCTCCCGCTGTCCAGCCGGCAGTCGGAAGCCCGCTGTTACCATTCAGCCAGCTTATGTTCTCATACCGCAGTTCAATAGCAAAATCGCTTCCATCGATCTGGTGCAGCCGTATCTGGAAGGCATTTCCTGTATTCGGATCACCGTTTCCGGCAGTTCCATTATAAGGTCCGACATCATCAAATGTTATTGTGACAACATTATTGGTGGTATCAATATCATAATAAAGAGAGTGTGTTCCTGTTGAATTTCCACCCGGGCTTTGAGCAGGAGCATCAGAAAGGTCGATGTCATCATATTGGCCGGCTATCATAGGTCCCTGAGTATATCCTGAGATTCCGACTGCTGAAAAACTGGTATTATAGTGGCCGAATGTCACATAACCATTGGTCCCGATATAAAAATCGGTTGCGGCATTATAGGTTGTGCCTCCGAAATTCAATCCGCTGCCGAATACTGAGGAAATATCAAGTTGCATATAACCGTCATCCAGGCTCTGGGGAGTAAGGTCTGTTGCCAGAACCTGGGTATCAAAACCGCCTCCTCCAAGTCCGTTTACCAGATCATTTCCGGCAACTATATCGTAATTTGAAAAAGCAATGTCAGTGGGGACAGCTATAAAGAGCTCGTCGTATTCGGCCATAAGAGTCTGTGTTACGGCAGACTCTGTGTCGATTGTACCGGTCGCGATCTCAAGGTCCCAGTCTCCTCCTGCGTCGGATGATCCTGTCGAATCACTGGATGCGGCAATATCGGAACCAGTGATGGCTGCCAGATTATTCAGAAACACACTGCCGGTATCTCCTGTCGCCACATCACAACCATAGAGCAATATATCTCCGTCTTCACTAATCGAATTTTTTATTGTCTGAAGCGCATCCGAATAGTTGTCCATGTTATTCGTTTTCAGGACACTTGTTCCCAGATGAAGTTGCCCTTCAGCTCCATGAGAAAATATGTGGATACCGTCAATCTTTGATCTTTTCGTCAAAATATCTACTATTTGAGAAAAACCATCTTCATTGCCATTAATGAGAAAAACTTCCACACCTGAACGAATCCCATCTATCAGTGTCTGATAGTCCCGGATATTCGTATCAATGAAAGCGATTTCGTGTTGTACCTGGCTATCTGATCCCTGATCTGCCGAAACCGCCTGAGGGGATGATTCTTCCAGAAAACTGTACAGGCCCTCCGTATTATTCTCGGCAGTATTATCCGTGTATTGATCGCTTTGATCCGTATAAATGGTATTGTTGTCCTGGGAGCCCTGGTTATCAGCCTGGTCAGCCATTGTTACCATACCGGCTCCGTCCAGAAGTATTCTTGGCTCCAGCGCCTGAGCACAACAAAGTGGCGCCAAATGGACATTTGCTGTGTTTTTTTTCCTTTTTTGTCTATCTTTCCGGAATATTTGTCGAAGAAGTTTATTCATTTTATATATTTTATTACCTCCCTCATATTTAGATTGATCCGGCAGGGAAATATCCCAGATCACCTTAATAAAATCCTTAATATCTTTCATACACTACATTAAAAGCATCCTTTTCATTAAAAATGGATATCGTGCTGTAATATATTCAAATTGCAATATGCAATAAATATGCCTTGTTGGGTGAATTATATAGAGACAATAATATCTAAAAATCGGCTATGATGAAGCCTTTAATGTAAGGCCATAAAACAATCCGAGTACAAGCATTTCAATCAGACCGCAGGCCAAGGTGTAAAGCAGGGTTTTCACAGGGATGTTGTACATCATCCACTGGGATGCTACCTGCATGACAATCCGGAAAAACCATAGGATTATTCCGAAAGTCAGTCCCCTTATGATTCCTGACTCGCCGGGAAGACTTTTATTAATCATTATAAAAAGGCCGGCCATTACAAAGTCATATACAATATCAATTGTTATGCCTGCCGGGATAGTACTATTAATCAGTAACAACCTTTTTTTCTTCTGTCATAGAAATTTCAGTTATCATACTGGAAAGCAATGAACGCAATTTATCCATAGTATAGGGCTTTTGCAGACAATAGACTGACTCCTTTTCGGTAAAGCGTGATGATACGACATCTTTGCTGTAACCGCTGGCAAGAATCACACGAACACCGGGATTGATTTTGCGAAGTTCTCGAAATGTTTCTTCTCCGTTCATTTGTGGCATCGTCAGATCAAGTAAAACAACTGTGATATCGGATTGTCGCCGGCGATATATCTCAATGGCCTGACGCCCGTCTATTGCTGTAACAACATCCAAACCAAACTTCTGTAAAATTTTAACAGTTACAGCACGAACCGCATCCTCGTCATCAACGAGCATAATTGTTCCTTTTCCATGCCATATATCTTCTTTTGAACAGGTAACAGCTTTATCCACAGGAGTTGTAACAGCAGGAAAAAAAACTCTGAAAACAGAGCCCTTGCCGGGATCACTTTGAACATAAAGAGCCCCCTTATGACCGCGGACAATACCAACAACAGCTGACAGGCCAAGGCCGCGTCCTGTAAACTTGGTTGTAAAAAATGGTTCAAAAATTCGTTGAATGAGCTGTCTCTCAAAACCATGCCCGGTATCGAAAACCTCAAAATATACATGAGCTCCCGTCTCTGATGGCTCTACAACATATCCATTGGATAATGTCCCTTCCAGATGATCCACAACTCCTGAAGAGATTGTGATAAATCCGCTGCTTTCCCCGAAGGCCTCCGAGGCGTTAATAACCAGGTTCATAAGGATCTGACGTATCTGGGTACGATCAACATGAATGTCCGGGAGGTTCTTTTTGAGATTCAGATTCAGAATGCTCTTCTTGCTGATACTCGTCTTTAACATACTGACTGTATCTTCAATCAAATGCCGGAGAGAGATGTTTTGCTTTTCGAAAAATCCTTTTCCCGAATAAGCCAGCATCTGGCCGCATAACTCAGCAGCATTTTTCGATGAGTTGATTATTTCAACAATGTTTTCTCTTCCAGGAGCCAATGGCGGCAATTCGTCAAGAGTTAACTCTGCATTACCCATTATAGTCATAAGAATATTGTTAAAATGGGCAATACCCCCTGCAAGAACTCCAAGGCTTTCCAGTCTCTGTGTTTGCTGGAGCGACTCGAAAATCCTCTGGCGTTCCTGTTCCTGTTGTTTTTGTTGATTAATATCAGTTCGTGTGCCGTACATCCATTCAGGTTTACCACTTTCGGTCCATGTAGCAACTTTTCCACAATCCTGCACCCATATCCAGTCACCATTCTTATGACGTACACGGCCCTCAAAATTGTAGTACATCTTTTCATGATTAAAACATTTACTGAGCAATTCTTTTGCTGTACCCAGATCATCAGGATGAAAAAACCAATTCCATTTTTCTATGGTCTGAGATGATATTTCTTCCAGTGTGTATCCGATAATTTCTGCCCAACGCTCATTAAGGATCGTCTCTCCGGTTTGTATATTCCATTCCCATGTCCCAACATTGGTGCTATGAAGTATACGATTCAATCTCTCTGTCTGATTTTCGAGTGCTTTTTCAGCACGGTCGCGGGCGAGTGCATGAACAATAGTCTCCCCCACAAGCTGAAGAAGAATTATATCCTCTTCCATCCAGGCGCGACCCTTGTGTACTGAGTCAGCTCCAAGAAATCCGATAAACCGGTCGCTGATGACCAAAGGAACAGCAATCGAGGCTTGTGTATCCTTCAGAAGAAACAACTCTTTCCGGGGTCCTGCTTCCAGTGACAGATTAGATCTATCAGAAATGACCAGGACCTCTAAATTCTTTATTTTAGCAAGCCACCAGGGAAGATTATCCGGAGTGATGTCCTGCAGTGCCTTAATCTGTGGAGAGGTCCCCTCCCTGCACCATTCATGACTTTTTATCAGGCGTGTTTCATTGTCCTGAAACTGGAATATATAAACTCGATCAGTATTAATAAATTTACCAATTGAAGCTAATGCCCGCTCTATACCCATTTCCGCTTTACCGGGCGCGAGTCTGACAAAGTTGGATGAAATTTGTCCGGCCATACGTTCAAATTCCAATCGCTTGGCCAATTTTACTTTTCGTTGGAACATATTGCCTGATATAATACCGGCCACACCAAGAATCCAGATCACCAGATGCCCATAAAGAAGAGGCCACTGACCTGCAGCCGCTGCCTCATGATAAGGTTTCAAAGGGATGGAAATACTGATTCCCCCTCGAATATCTCCTTCTTTGTAACCCTGTACCGCATGACATTTCAGACAACTTTTATCAGTAACCAATGGACGCATAAACCTCATATATGACTGGTCATCCAACATCTCCTCCGAAGTAACCTCTTTAATTCCGGTCTCGAATTTTTTTAAAGCCTTTATCTCCCAGTCATCAGCAGCATTTGCTTGCCGTATCGGTCTCAGGCTGGTGATATGCGCTCGTATACCATACTTGGTCTGTCCCAGTTTATGGACTTGCCGGGTCATATAGGCGGGATTGACCAGTGTGAGGTGAGTACCGGAAGATGTGAAAATGTCCCTTTCAGGTATATGATCCAGAAACGGGTTGGGAGGAGTCTGTTCTGTAGCGGGAACGTAACCCCCCCCATTATTGGCATTCCATAAACGATAAACAATGTCTTTATTGAAACTGGAGAGAGCTTCCTTTACTGCCAGTTCCATTGTCGATTTC
Organism: Desulfobacteraceae bacterium; assembly: GCA_050123415.1. Classification (GTDB taxonomy): domain Bacteria; phylum Desulfobacterota; class DSM-4660; order Desulfatiglandales; family HGW-15; genus JAAZBV01. Next base: position 14,355 of record JASFHE010000081.1, read on the forward strand.
TCAACCTGGCGCCAGTTCCAGTACAAAGAAACCAGAACCATAACAGTCCAGAAGATAGCAGCTGCCAGTA
>JASFHE010000082.1:0-14396 GCA_050123415.1 Desulfobacteraceae bacterium
TTGTTATATCAATTGCTTACACTTCTTTTATAACAATATTACGGTGAATTTGTCCACCTTAAAATGCGCTTTTTCCTTTTTATTTCAATTAATTAGAGTTCCTGGATGGACACTAGTTATGAGTTGCTGGAACATGAGTTCAGTATTTTTGCCAGTTTGATATCGGTTTCGATTCCTTCAAAAGCATTTTTCAGAGGCAGGACACCCAGGCTGACAGCCTCATTCCACAGGGCTTTAAAAATTTGGATTTTTTTTCATAGGAACTTTCTTTATTTTTTTGAAGGATTTTTTTTTAAATTCCCTTAATCGACAAACATTTCTTATCATGATTTACCTTTGAATGAATGGATAACTTCTTGAAATTAATATCATTATTGTTTCATTATGTCAATCCGAATCTAGATGTCATTTAATAATAACCCCTGAAAAAGGAGAGCCCCCGACCCTGTAAAAGCAGTGGGGGCAATAGGAGAAAAGAGTATCAAACCCTCTATTTTTAATATCGACATGTCCTCCCAAAACTTTACATGTTATTCCATTTGTTTTGGAAAAACCGGGTTGGACTTACTGGCAATAGTCGCATTAATGATGTTATTTTTAGTTAAATTAAGTTTGTTGTACAATTTTATTCGACACTTTCAGCCATTATTCTGCTGGCGCCGGACTTTTTTAAAATGTACCTGAAGGGCCATTATGGCTGCCGGTGTTACCCCTGATATCCTGGATGCCTGTCCGAGATTTATGGGCCGGATTTTATTGAGTTTTTCTTTCACTTCCCTTGTGAGGCCGTATACGTCATCATAATTAAGGTCTTCGGGAAGTTTTGTATCTTCCATCTTTTTTGATCTGTCTACATACTCCTGCTGGCGTTTTATATAGCCCTCATATTTTATCCTTGTTTCTACTTCTTCATAGATTTCTGCATCCTGTTCAGCCAGTTCAGGGGCAAAGACAAAGAGGTTTTCGTAATAAAGTTCGCTCCGCCTTAAAAGCTGGCCAAGAGGCAGGGGATTTTTAATGGGTGCTGTCCCCATATCCTTTAATTTCTCCAGGGTTGGAGCATCAGGTCTGATCCGGATTTCATTAAGGATATTTTCGAGCTTTTCTATCCTGTTCATCTTATCCTGGAATTTCCTGTAAACATCCTCCGGCACAAGCCCCAGGTCGTAGCCTGTTTTTCTCAACCTGGCATCGGCATTATCCTCCCTTAAAAGTAGCCTGTACTCTGCCCTTGAGGTGAACATCCGGTAGGGTTCTTTTGTGCCCTTTGTAACAAGATCATCTACCAATACACCTGTGTATGCCTCCGATCTTGACAGAATAAGCGGCTCTTCCCCGCGGATTTTTAATACGGCATTAATCCCTGCAAGCATACCCTGGGCTGCTGCCTCTTCATAGCCGGACGTGCCGTTTATCTGACCGGCATGGTACAGGTTTTTTATCAGCTTTGTTTCCTGTGTGGGTTTGAGCTGTATGGGATTTACATAATCATACTCTATGGCATAGCCCGGCCTTAATATCTCTGCCCTTTCAAGCCCGGGGATGGACCTTACCATCCTTTCCTGAACGTCAACCGGCAGGCTTGTTGGCATACCGTTGGGATAAACCTCATTTGTATCAAGGCCTTCGGGTTCAAGAAATATCTGGTGCCTTTCTTTGTCCGCAAAACGGACTATCTTGTCCTCTATGGACGGACAGTATCTTGCGCCCACGCCTTCTATTATGCCGCTGTAAAGGGGTGATTTATCGAGTCCTGATCTTATGGCATCATGTGTTGTTTTATTTGTATAGGTTATGTAACAGGGAAGCTGAGGCAATGTGATCTCTTTTGTAGAAAATGAAAACGGCCTTGGATTTTCATCTCCATCCTGTTTTTCAAGGCCTGAATAATCTATTGTCCTGCTGTTGAGCCTGGGGGTGGTACCGGTTTTAAGCCTGCCTATCTCAAAACCGAGTTCGGAAAGATGTTTCGAAAGACCATCTGCTGCCGGATCACCCATCCTGCCGGCAGAAAAATGATCGAGCCCTACATGAATAAGCCCCCTTAACGATGTCCCTGTAGTGAGGATAACTGCCTTTGCCAGAAAACGTTCATGTATCTGAGTCTCTACTCCATGTACAGTCCCATCTTTAACAAGGAGCCTTTCAACCATGGCCTGCCTGATATCAAGGTTCGCCTGCCCCTCTACGATGGATTTCATCCTTTTTCTGTAGAGGTCCCTGTCATTCTGGGATCGTGAACCCTGTACGGCAACGCCCTTCCTTGTGTTAAGGCGCCTGAACTGTATGCCTGTCATGTCGGCATTTTTGGCCATTTCACCGCCAAGCGCGTCTATCTCTTTCACAAGGTGGCCCTTTGCCAGCCCGCCTATGGCAGGGTTACAGCTCATGGCTGCGATATGGTCAAGGTTTACAGTGATAAGCAGTGTCGGATGTCCCATCCGGGCTGCTGCAAGGGCAGCCTCGCATCCGGCATGGCCGGCGCCTACGACTATGACATCGTATTGTTTCTCAAGCCGCAAAAGGATCCATCAGTTCTATCGTCTGGTCTCTCATGGGACCAACGGAAATTATCGAAAAGGGAACTTCCATGATCTCTTCCAGGCTTTTTATATAGTTCTTTGCTTCTTCGGGAAGCTCGTCAACCGATTTTGCGGATGAAATGTCCTCTTTCCAGCCGGGAAACTCTTTATAAACCGGTTTACATCCGGCAAGGTCCTTCAGGCTCGCAGGCATGTAGTCAATCTCTTTGCCGTCAAGTTCATAGGCGATACACACCTTAATAACATCAAGTCCTGTAAGCACATCAAGCTTTGTCATGCCGATGCTGTTAAGCCCGTTATACCTGATGGAGTCCTTCATCATTGCAAGGTCGAGCCATCCGCAGCGACGTCTTCTTCCTGTAGTGGCGCCAAACTCGGCACCCTTTTCCTGGATGTAGTTTCCGATTTCATCATCCAGTTCGGTTGGAAACGGGCCGGCGCCAACCCTTGTTGTATATGCCTTTACTATGCCGAGTATATGGTGAAGTTTGCCGGGGCCAATGCCTACGCCCGGGCAGGCAGACCCTGATACAGGATTTGATGAAGTAACAAAGGGGTATGTGCCGTGATCAATATCAAGATGTGTGCCCTGCGCGCCTTCAAAAAGTATTTTTCCGTTCTTTCTTACAACCTGATCCACTTCTATGGACACATTGGAGATATATGGCTTAAGCCTTTCCGCCATCTCCATATATTTGTCATATATCGGCTGGAACCCGAGGGCTTCAGTCTTGTAAAATTCCGTGAGAAGAAAATTCTTTTCCCTGAGGTTAGCGCTTATCTTTTCAGCAAGGATTTCGGGGTCCAGAAGATCAATGGCCCTTACTCCGCGTCTTGCTACTTTATCTTCATAGCAGGGGCCTATTCCCCGACCGGTTGTGCCTATTTTGTCTTTTCCTTTAGCGGCTTCACTGGCCATGTCAATTGCCTTATGATATGGCATGATAAGGTGGGCTTTTTCACTCAAAGAAAAATTTTCAGGTGAGATTGAAATCCCCTTTGATGTCAGCTTGTCGATCTCAGCAAGAAGCACTTCGGGATCAACCACGACTCCGTTTCCGATCAGGCATTTTTTATCCTTATGAAGTATACCGGAAGGTATCAGGTGGCATATGGTCTGTTCACCATTAACAACGAGCGTATGGCCAGCGTTGTTTCCTCCCTGAAATCTTACGACCATATCTGCCTTTGACGCCAGAAGGTCAACGACCTTCCCTTTACCTTCATCACCCCACTGGGCCCCGATTACTACAACATTTGACATATTTTATTCTCCTGAGAATGCATTTTATACGGATCACATAAAGGCTGAAAAAGGGCAAAAAAATTCCCGGAAAATTCCCGGAGATTTCTTACCTGAATCAAAACCGTTTTGAACCACCGGGTATACTAAAATTACTGTACCCAAGTGTCAACCCTCATTGATTGATCTACTTTTGCTTATTTCTTTTAAAAATAACATACACAAAAAGTAAGAGTAACAGACTTAAAACTACAAAATTATACCTTGCAAAAATCAATTTGAGCTCTGTTTCCACCTTCTCCCAGTTGCTTCCGAGTGTATAGCCTATTCCCATCCAGATTATGTTCCACAACGCCGCACTCAAAAGAGCCAGAAAAAACACCCTGACCCTGTCCAGTTTATATATTCCCCCTGCTATTGATATGACTGAACGTACCCCGGGAAAAAACCTGTTAAAGGTAACAATAAAATATCCGTATTTTTTAAACCAGTTGCCGGCCCTTATAATGTCTTCTTTTTTAAAAAAAAAGAAATCCCGCTCAAAAAAAAACTTTCGGCCCAGATATCCACCCAGCCAGAAAAGGGTCATAAAGCCCATAAGGCTTCCCAGGGTGGTGGAGAGAAAAACTCCGATAAAGCCCAGACGCTCTGCACCGACCAGAAAGGCGCCGAATGCCACAATCATGTCACCGGGAGCCGGAGGAAAAATGTTTTCCAGAAAGGCGCTTAATCCCAGTATAAGATAGACTAGAAAGTCAGGCAGTTTATCAAGATGATTTAACAGGCATTCCATAAAGGGAAGTATAATCTTACATTGTCAGTTGAACAAGAAATCTTTTCACTTGACTGAAAATAGTGTGTCTGTTAGAGATTTTTAGCAATTTCCAAACAGAGGGAGTTATATGGCTAAAACAAAAAAAAGCAGAAAACAACTGTTATCAACCAATGATGAGTTTATTACCTTTTCAGGCAGAATGCTGGCATATGCGGGAGAACATAAGAAACAGCTGAATATTGCAGGCTATTGTATTATTGTCGCAGCGCTCCTGTTTATCGGCGGGAATTATTATTTTAAAAGCCTTAATACCAGGGCCCAGGACGTATATAATACCGGTCTTTATACAATTTCCGAAAATATGAATCTTGACAAAAGCGAGGAAGAACTCACAAAATCCCGTGAAAACTTCACAAAGGTCCTGGCAGACTATAAAATGTCTAAAGTGGCAACTCTTACCCTGCCCCAGATAGCCTATATCGATTTTCTTGAAAAAAAATATGATGACGCAATCTCAAAATATCAGGAATATCTCAACAGTGCTTCTGAGGCCCCGTATTCCTCCTATGCCCTGCTGGCACTTTCCGTATGTTTTGAGGAAAAAAAGGATTATGACAATGCCATCAGCACCCTTGAAAAAGTAACTGCAGGAGAGGATGATTACTGTAAAGAACAGGCCATGCTGAGCCTTGCAAGGATATACAGGTCACAAAATAATTATGCAAAATCAGATGAGATACTTAAGGATTTTATAGAGAAATTCCCTGCATCAGCATCTCTCGAAATTGCAAAGGCTGCTTTAACATCCTGATTAAACGGCAGATATTCAGGTTAAAAACAAAGGGCATGAAATTTCATGCCCTTTTTATTTTTACTCATACCGTATGGTCAAAGCCGGGTTAGCCTGTGCGGTCCTGTATGACTGCAGGGCAATGGTTACATAGGCAACTGCTATGACTACCAGCGCGGACAACGGGAAGATAAAAAGTGCTGCCCCTGTCATTTTTATCTGATATGTGAAGGTCTGCAACCATTCATCCAGAGAAAGAAATGCAATGATCGATGCCACCACAGAGCCTGCAAGAACCAGCCATAAAACCTGACGCGCCAGCATAAAAATAATCTGGGACGCGGATGCCCCTAAGACCTTGTGGATGGCTATCTCCTTTTTACGCTGCTCGGTATTGTACGCAGCAAGGCCGTACAGTCCAAGACATGATATAAAAATGCAGATGCCGGAAAAGATTCCTGTCATTTTCATCAGATTTTCTTCTTTCAGATACGTCTCACTGATAAGATCGTCCAGGAATTCATAATCAAATGGATGTTTGGCATCATATTCAGCAAACCTGTCTTCAAGAAAACTCAGGGTCTGTGGAATATTCTGATCGGAGATATGCAGAATCATGTTTCTCTGAATTGCAGCCCTGGCATTGGGCGGAGTGTTTTCAAAATTATCATTATAGGGGTAGATTGCAAAGGGTTCAATCGTGTCATGGAGTGAATTGTAATTGAAATCTCTGGCTACTCCGATAACCTTTCCGCTAAAAGGGCCGAGCTGGATCCTTTTACCCAGCGGCTGATCCGCTGCTTAAAAATCCAAGTATCAAAATAATCCAGAGATAAGTCCGCATCTTTCCCTCCATTTAAATGTCATATAAATGCCTGTTCTATAATTCGCAAAATTCCGGTAATACGGCTTATACTATCATTCATTTCACATAAAATACTGCTCCAATGTAAGCATGTCTGATAGAAAAATTTGTCTGAAGTGAAGCCTCGCTTCTTGATATGAAGTATCTGATTGATAAGACTGTATTTTTGGCAATGAAGTATATGGATTGCGATCCTCTCTGTCAACAGAATTAAATTCAGGAGGAGAAACTGCTTTTTTAACATATTCGGATCCTGTACCGAAAAACAGATATATTGACAGATTCCGATTCTATTGAGAATATGCGGGTTCTGTTTTTTTAAATTTGTTTTATAAAAAGTATTTTTTGGAGATTTGTTTTGAAAGAATGGCGATTACTTGATACGGGGCACATGACTGCTGCCGAAAATATGGCCCTTGATGATACACTTCTTGAACTTAAGGGACAGCGCAAAAGTCCCGACACCATCCGGTTTCTCCGGTTTTCTCCTCCCGCAGTCCTCGTCGGTTACCATCAGTCTGTTGAAGAGGAAATACGTGGATCCTTTTGTTCGGAAAATGGCATTGATATTAACAGGCGTATAACTGGTGGAGGAGCAATTTTATTTGATGAAAATCAGATAGGCTGGGAGGTTATATGTGACAAGGATTTCTTTGATATGGAGATCCCGAATCAAAGGCTTTTCAGGACACTGTGTGAACCTGTAGTAAAAGCACTCGGGCAGATGGGGCTCGATGCCTCATTCCGCCCGAGAAACGATATTGAAATAAACGGCAGGAAAGTTTCCGGTACCGGCGGAACAGAATCTGACAGGGCATTCTTTTTCCAGGGGACCATGCTTGTGGACTTTGATGTTGATACAATGCTTAAAAGCCTCAAGATACCGGTTGAAAAACTCAAAGCAAAGGAGATTGATTCGGTAAAGGAACGGGTTACCTGCCTCAACTGGGAACTGGGATATACCCCTTCACCTGAAGAGACTAAAAAGACGATTGTTAAAGGGTTTGAAGATTGTCTTGGTGTTAGACTCGTATCTTCCGGTTTGACAACGGAGGAGGAAGAGCTTTTTAAAGAAAAACTGAAATATTATTCCTCTCCCGAATGGATAGACAGGATAAAACCCAAATCAGCGGGTAAGGAGATACTGCAGGCCGCCAACAAGGTAGAAAACGGCCTTGTTCGTTTTACCATTTCAGTGGACCGGGTACGAAACAGGATTAATGACGTATACATTACGGGTGATTTTTTATCCTTCCCTTCAAAAGCATTATACGACCTGGAATCGGAACTCAAAAACAAACCTTTTTTTCGTGAGGAACTTTTTAATATAGTAGACAGTTATTTCAGGGATAGTCGAATAACAATACCGGGGATCAGCCCGGAGGATTTTTTCAAGCCTCTTGAAATAGCGCTTGAAAAAGCAGCCATAGCCTCTGAATATGGCATCCCCCTTGAGGATTGTAACAACATATCTGTCACAAATGGATCTTTTAAAGATATTGTTGCTACCGAACCCTCTGTTTTACTTCTGCCTTACTGTTCGAAAAGCCTTATTTGCCACCTCCGGCATAAAAAGACATGCCGCCAGTGTGGTACATGCACTGTTGGTCAGGCATGGAGTCTCGGCTGGAATAAAAAACTGGATGTACGATGTGTTAACAGTTTTGAAGATCTGATATTAGAGCTTGACAGGATGAAGCGGTTAAATGAAAGTGCGTTCATCGGGTGCTGCTGCCAGCCTTTTTTTACCAAACATGTTAATGACTTTGAAAAAGCCGGGGTCCCCGGAATACTTCTGAACATTGATAATACCACATGCTACGAACTCGATCAGGCAAAGGAAGCCTATGAAGGAGAGTTCAAGAGCCAGACACATATTAATATGTCTCTCCTTGAAACAGTGCTGGATGTGGTAGACGAATATAAAGCCAGAGGAGCTGCGTGAGGGAATGTATCTATGATATCCTGGTTATTGGCGCAGGTCCTGCCGGGGCCTCGTCAGCGCAAAAGGCAGCCGAAGCCGGGGCAAAGGTGCTTTTAATAGACAGGAAGCAGGTAATAGGTGAACCGGTCCGGTGCGCAGAATTTATTCCAAGACAGTTACTTGGTGAACTGGACTGCGGAAAGGATTTCATTGTCCAGCAGGTCAAAAGCATGAAAACCTTTCTTCCTGATAATAGTATCGCGGAAACACCCTCACCTGGACTTATTATCAACAGGGACATCTTTGACCGGGCGCTAGCAGAAAAGGCCGGGGAGGCCGGTGCGGAAATATGGACAGGCACAAGGGCACTGGGGCTTGATGGCAGCATTGTACAGGTAATTAAAGACAGGGAGCAAATCAGCATAAAAGCCAGGATTATTATCGGCGCTGACGGACCTCATACCAGGGTCGGGAAATGGATAGGGTCACCCAATAAAATCCTTATCCCTGCGGTACAGGCACGTGTCGTTCTCACAGAACCAATGGAATGCACGGAAGTCTATTTTGATAAAAGGTTCTTCGGGGGTTATGCATGGCTTTTCCCGAAGGGAAATCTGGCCAATGCAGGGCTGGGGACCAGGCCAGGAAGCGGTATAAATAATATCAGGGACAGCCTGGATTATTTTCTTCAAAGGCTGAAGGAGAAAGGAAGAATTGGAGAGATAACAGGTTATACCGCCGGGAGGATACCTGCCGGGCCTCCCGGGAAAATCATGAAAGACAATGTCATACTGGTAGGGGATGCTGCAGGCCAGACCCACCCCGTTACCGGAGCAGGGGTAGTGCAGGCGGTTATCTGTGGTAAAATGGCCGGAGAATGGGCAGCGGAGGCAATAAAAAAAGATAATCCCGGTCTGCTGGCAGAATATGAAAACGAATGGCTTGATCTTTATGGCAAAAGCCAGGAACTGGCAATAAGAAGAAGAGTGCTGATGGAAAATAACTGGGATGATTTGGATAATATCATCAGAAAATGCTGGGTTGCCTTTGAGGAATATTATAAAGACTAGTGGCGCTGATTAAACATATTTATGGAAAACCTTAATTTAAAACTAAAACAATCAAGAGAATTATCATGGAAGAATTTTGGTAAGATAATAACCATGTATCTTCCGGGTATGTTTTCTGTTGACGGTGTAAGGGGTGATTACCCGGCCATATCAATGACCGGAAAAAAATGTTCACTTCTTTGCGACCACTGCAAAGGACAGCTGTTAAGGACAATGCCTGCTGCCATCACCTCTGAAGAGCTTGTTGAAAAGGCCATTCAGTATGAGAAAAAGGGCTGCCACGGTATCCTTGTTACGGGTGGCTGTGACCGGGAAGGCCGTTTGCCGTGGAAAGAGTTTTTGCCGGCAGTAAAGGAGATAAAGGAAAAAACAGGTCTTTTTGTTTCAGGGCACAGCGGAGTCCTTGATGCTGAAACTGCAAAGGGTTTCAGAAAAGCAGGTGTTGATCAGGCATTGATGGATGTGATAGGTGATGATTCAACATATCAAAAAATCTGTCATGTTAAGCATGGTGTTTCAAAAATATACGATACGATCAAATACCTCGCGGATGAAGGTATAGATTTTATACCCCATATCATATGCGGTCTTGAACATGGCAGTATAAAGTATGAAGAAAACGCACTTGAAACTGTAGCAAAATTTAATCCCCGCCAACTGGTGATAATTTCCCTTATGCCCCTGCCCAAAACACCCCTCTGGGGAAAAACGCCCCCCACTGCCGAAGAAATCGCGGAGATAATAGTAAAGGCAAGATTCATGATGCCTGATACCATATTAAGCCTTGGCTGCGCGCGGCAGAGGGGAGACACAAAAAAAGAGATACTTGCCATTGATGCCGGAATAAACAGGATGGCAATACCCTCAGAAGAAGCCATTGAACATGCGAAGGATTATGGGCTTGAGATAAAATACCAGAAGACCTGCTGCTCGGTGTCATTGCCTTTTGAGGTGGAAGACTGGCGAAATAAATAAGACCGGCTTAATTCCAGAAAATATCACAAATTCACAACTCCTTTACAGTTCGGGTAATCCGAGCATCCCCAGAACTGGTTGCCGGCATTTTTCCCGCTTTTGGCGGTCCTCACTACCATCATCTTGCCGCAGATCGGGCAGGGGGGAATATTATCTTTTGTCTGATCAGACGGATCAGCCTGATCCGACAGATTTGACTTTTTCTTCGATCTGAAGGCCAATCGATGGGCAGCAAGCTGTTCGCTGTAACCACCTTCTTCCACAAAGCTTTTTTCAAGGGCTGCAATCTGCTGGTCCAGCAGAAAATTTGCCTGGTGGATCAGGCAGATAACAGCATTGGAGCGGATGGCAGGATCATCGTGTTCAAGCCATGGCGTGTAAAGCGCCCATCGGGCATGATCAGTCAAATCCGTCAGATGGACTGATCTGACCGATCTTTTTTAATTTTTTTCGGCACTCCGCGGACGGCAAGGGCCTCCGGTGAATCAGGCGCCCATTGGGTCATATGGCGGTGACGCAGAAAGTCCTCGAAGTCAAGCAGAAGTTCTTCAAGGCTTGCCCGTGCCACATTAAGCAGGCGCAATTCTGTATGTGAAGATGTAGCAGCCGCCCGGCTGCCTTCAGCAATATTCTGCCGCCCTGAACGTGCCGCCTGAACCATCTGGTCTGCCATACGGCTGTATGGATTGAGAAACTTCTCACAAAACCAGTATGTTGCGTCATAGATCATCGTTGCAGTCTGGAAGCTGGCGGTCAATCTGTAACCGCCGCTCGGCCTGATCTTGGTCATTAAGGATTACCTCCCTTCTCCATCAAAATTCTTCTTGATTACCTTGTGAAAATGATATTAAACCTTATGCAAGACACAGAGTTGTGATCAGGAAAATATATAAATGACTTTTTTAAAAAAAGAAAGCCCGGAATACTTAAGAATGAGCCTGGCCGCTGCCATGACCCTTGGTTTTAAACCCGGGCTGTTTTACCGCAATGCCAGGCTCTACTGCATCAACCTGCTTCTTACATATAATGAAGGCTGCGCCGCAAAGTGTGCATACTGCGGGCTTTCAAACAGCCGCCCGGGAACATACAATAAAAAAAGTTTCATAAGGGTTACATGGCCTCAATATTCTCTTGATGAAATAATTGAGGGGATATCAAACAGGAAGGACAGGGTAAAAAGGATATGCATTTCCATGCTGACCAATGGGCGCTCAGTAAAGGACACAAAGGACATCTGCAAGAAGTTGCGTACATCCTTTGATATACCTGTATCGCTTCTCATCTCCCCCACAATATTAAAATACAAAGACCTTGAGGAGTTTAAGGCTGCCGGGGCAGATAAAATCGGTGTTGCCATCGATCTAGCGACTAAGGAACTGTTCGATAAATACAGGGGCAATGGAGTGAAAGGGCCTCACAAATGGGAAAAATACTGGCAGTGTCTTGAAGATTCCATAAAAGTTTTTGGCAAAGGAAATGCAGGTTCTCACTTTATGACCGGTATGGATGAAACAGAACAGGAAATGTGTAACGCCATTCAGAGTGTAAGGGACATGGGCGGCAGAACCCACCTGTTTTCATTTTTCCCGGAAGCGGGTTCTCAGATGTCAGATCACCCTATGCCGCCCATTGACCAGTACAGGAGAATACAGATCGCCCGATACCTGATAGACAAGCGTATAGGTGATAGATCTATGTTCAATTTTGATAAATCCGGAAGACTTCTTGATTTCGGATTATCCGAACAGGAAATGGAGGATGTAATCAATTCCGGAGAACCTTTCAGAACAAGCGGCTGCGAAGGCTATGATGGCGAAGTCGCCTGTAACAGGCCCTTTGCCAATTCCAGGCCGGGACCTGAAATGAGAAATTATCCCTTTAAACCTGAAAAAGAAGATATAATCAGGATAAAACAACAGTTGAATTGACTATAATTCAATATTCGGAAACAATGTCCACTTAATATACCACACCCCTGTCTCAGCATTTTTATCAAGCGCTACTACCCCGCTATTCTGAAATTTTACCACAGGCGGTCTATCCGGTGTCCCTGTCACCAGAAAAGAAACAAGCCTTTCCATAAACGGCAGGTGCCCTACAATCATCGGGTTTTCATCCGGATTGAGATTCAATTCTGTAACATCGTCAAGAGGAGCAATTCCGTCCTTTTTGATAGGCTCTAAACTGCTATTAATATATGCAGCAAAAATATCGGCAGTTTCTCTGGCACGTTTCAGACCGCTGTGCCATATTTCATTAACAGACACTCTGTAATCTCTCAGCATTCCGGCAATCTGTTCCACTTCTTTTTGACCTTCAGGAGAAAGACCTTTTTCCGGGTCTTTCTCTTTGGGTAAATTTTTACCATGCTGAACAAGTAAAAGCGGCATATTTTTATCCTCCTGATATGAGGTTATTCACAGAGGGCGCGGTGCAATGCCCGTTGAGCCCCTTTAAAATCCGCTCTTTCAAGGATAAACTGCATATTTGTCTGCCTGGTGGTCTGAGAGATGGCCAGTACATTGATTTTATCATCAGCCAGTGCTTTTGTTGCTGCGGCTATGATGCCCGGCTTTGCGATATTGGACCCGATGGCACATACAATGGCTGCCTTAAAACTTGTGACTGTCTGGAATTTCTCTCCAAGATCCTTTACAAGTTCCTTTGTGCAATCGTTCTCATTTATTATCATGTCAATAGTATTGGCGTTTGTCATTTTGCTGATATAAGAAACATTATGTTTCTTAAGCACCTGCATTATTTTAAGGTCAAAACCAACCTCGCCAACCATCTGGGTCTCATGCACTTCCAGACAGGACACCTTATCCGAACCTGCAATAATTTCTATCTTTGACTCAAGCCCGATATAGTTATTGGTGATTAAAGTTCCATCATGTTCCGGCTCAAATGCATTTTTAACACGTATAGGGATATTCATGTTTTCGAGGGGTTTTGAAGCCTTGGGATGGATTGCCTCCATTCCTATGTCCGCGATCTGATCAGCTACATCAAAATTGGTATTGCAGACCGGATGGGTATGCTCCTCACCAACAATTTTGGGATCACAGGAACTCAGGTGATATTCCTTGTGGATGATCGCTTCTTCAGCCTTCAGCAATACTGCAATTTTAGAGAATGTAACTTCGGAATACCCGCGGTCAAATTCGCGCATAATACCTTCAACACCTTTTGTATATCCGGTTGCAAAGCAAATAGTCTTTGATGTATCAAGATCAGAAAACGCCTCTTCTATACGCTCGTCAATTGTCAGTTCTTTGTCATCCTGCCACCCGCTCAAATCGACAAATGTTGTGTCATACCCCAGGTTTTTAAGGATATTCGCGGAGTTATAGGCGCTGTGCATCTCTCCCAGTGATGCAAGCAACTCGCGCGCGGCCAAAAGTACTTCGACCCTGTTGACATAGCCGGAAGCCAGCACAGTATACATACTTTTCAGCAGCCTGACTGCGGCATCGATTCGTTCTGAAATAAACAGGTTTGCTTCTTCAAGGTTCAATCCGGCATCAACGAAGCCTTTATTAATCGAATATAAATGATTTTTTAAATCAGTAAGCGCAGAATTATAATCTTCATGGTCTCTGAATTTTTTATATATTCCGGGTATGCGGGACTTTTTATGTTCCAGAAGCATATTTGTGATACCATCATATGCCGAAACAACATAAATGCGATTATAAATATCTTCAGGGTCATATAAAATAATATTTTTTATTATCTCAGGGAACCTTGACATTGAAGTCCCGCCAATTTTTTCAATTCTAAGATCTTTTTTGGGCAACGTTTTTCTCCTTGATCCTGTAATTAATAAGAAGCTAAAGGCATATCAATTTTTTCCTGTTTTTGTAAATCCTATATTTACTTTTTTCCCTTTGATTCCTGAGTAGCTGAATCGCAGCATTTTTACTCAATAACTGTCTGATAAGCCAGTACTTACTTTACAAGTTGTATACATTTATCGGGATATCATGTAAAATTTAAAGATAACGCCTGTTCTCCGGAATAATAATAGAAATATTTTAAGATTGTCCTGTTGATCCATTACGGATAGTGTGTTTATGCCCGGCCTGGCAAAAAGATTCCGTATGAATTCTCAATACGCCTATTCACAGGGAGAAATTCATGAAAGGACGATTTTCTTTTCGGAAAGAAGTTTCGCGCAGGGTATTACTGGCAGCTGCTATCTTCTGGAC
>JASFHE010000083.1:0-14260 GCA_050123415.1 Desulfobacteraceae bacterium
AAATCTAATCATGGTTAAATAAGAAACCGGTAGTGCCAAGATAAATTTATACTACAATAACACTCTGATATCATTAGAATGTTTAAAACAAACTGTTCAAAATCAGCAATGGGATTTTCATCACCAAAATATTTTTCAGCAAAGCTTTCGCTCACTGCTATTGAATAGGGATCGGACAGGGCAGTTTTGGGATCGCCATAGATAATATCATGGCTAAAAACGTTAAATACACTTTCATCTGCCAGATATATTTTCTCCCAGAAAAACTCCTTATCTTCATACTTGAGGAGCGTTCGCCCTTTTATTTTGAACCTGACATATCCTTCTATCTCAGGGTAATCTCTGTCCAATAGAGGGCCCCATGCTTCCGGTGAGGTTGCCCAGGATTCTATTACTCCCTTGTAGTCCATTTCACCAACGATTCTAAAAATTCTCTCGTGATTCAGGTTATGCCGATCATAAGTAAGTTCACTGCGTAAAAAAAGCCCAAGGATAATACAGCAGGCAATACCCAGGGATAATCCTGATATATTGATCACTGCATACATCTTTTCTTTAAAGAGATTGCGTAATGTTATTTTAATGTAATTAAAAAACATCGTTTGTTGTCCGTTGTTAGATTTTTATAAACTTATTCAAAATTCAAGGTTCAAAGATTCAAAGTTAAAAACTACAGCCTATAACTCCTTAGTTTTATTCTTAATCTTGCTCTTACTCTTGCTCTTGATTTCGTCTTTGTTTTTCCTAACAGCCTACAGTCTAAAATGCTTCAGCCTGCTTTTCACTCATACCTCAACGCCTTCACCGGATTCTCCTGAGCAGCCTTAAATGACTGCAATGCAACCGTCCCGAATGCTACTGCTAAAGCAATTACTGCTGAAATAACAAACACCAACGGATTTATTCCTACATGAAAAGCAAACCCATTAAGCCATTCACTGATTGCATACCAGGCAATTACTGAGGCTATGATTGAAGCTCCTAAAACAATAATCAAAATATTACGTGATAACATGACGATGATCTGAAATGTTGACGCACCTAGCACCTTACGAACCCCAATCTCCTTTGTGCGCTGCTCAGTTGTAAACGCAGCCAGCCCGAAAAGACCAAGGCAGGAAATTAGGATGCAAATCCCTGAGAAAATACCTGTCAATTTCATGAGTTGATGCTCTGACACATAGAGACTGTCAAAAAAATCGCCTAAAAACGCATATTCAAACGGGTTCTTGGGATCAAATTCTTCAAATACATCTTGGATGTATTTTAGGGTCTTGGACATCTCTTCCCCCGAGATATTGACGATAAAGTTTCGAAATTGTCCCATCCGAGCCGCAGGCGGCATTTTTGAAAAATCATCCTGAGTGGTATGCATCACAAGAGGCTCAAACTGTCGGTGCAAGGAGTAAAAATTGAAGTCTTTTACAACGCCAATAACCCTGCCCCATGCAGTACGTTTTCCTATAGGCTCCACCCATCCCATTCTCTTCACCATGGTTTCGTTAACAAGTACAGAGCCTCCTTCATCGGAGAGTAACTTCTTGGAAAAATCCCTGCCCTTGCTCAACTTAATTCCCATTACCTTAATAAAGTCCTCTCCCACCTGCATTCGACTCACCGACTGCGATTCCATCACACCTTCGTTGTTTTCTACTGGAAAAGAATTGACGCTAACAAATGCTCCTGGCAGATGCAAAGTCGTCGAAACAGCCAAGATGTTATGATCCTTTAGTAGCTCGTTTCTTATGACCGGGACCTTTTCAATCAAATCCGCCCCCCTCAACCCAATGATCATCTGATTTTCTTTTTTGAATCCCAGGGGCTTATTGGTGACGTATTCCATTTGAATACCCATCAGGATCGTAGAGGCGATGATGCCGATGGAAATGATGAACTGGATCAGCACCAAGGTTTGCCTCACTCTAAAACCTCGCTTGCCTGAATGGGTCGTTCCGGTTAAATTGGAGATGGGTTGAACTGAAGAGAGGTGAAATGCAGGATAAATGCCTGAGATCAACCCGACGGCAATACTGAGGCCCAGCATCCACAATAGCAGGACCGGCTCATCATTAAGATTCATTAACTGGTGTTTATCCAACAATTTATTGATCGGTGTAAAAATAAAAGCCGCCTTTACCAGAATGACACCAATCACCAGGGCGATAAGTGTGAAGAAGATAGACTCCCCAAGAAACTGAGCTATTAATTGCGGTCTTGTTGCGCCAAGTACTTTTCGCATGCCCACTTCTCGCCCCCGTTTCATTGACCGGGCCGTGGCAAGATTTATGTAATTTATACAGGCTACCAGAAGGATAAACAGGGCCACCGCTGAAAATGCGTAGATATGTAATATATTGCCTTTGGGTCGATCATGTTGGATATCTGACTTCAGATGAATATCTGCCAGAGGCTCTAACCAGGCTCTGACAGAATAGCCTTCTTTTGCTATGGGCGCCATGTAACGAGCGTAAAAGGTTCTGTAAATTTCCTGAAAAAATTCTGCCTGATAACCTTTCGGCATCAACAGATATGTATAATCAGACACACTAAACAACATTCTATTCTGCTGGGCCTCATCCCCTGGAGAAGTACTCCGCGGGTATGAAATGAGTACGTCATATTTTAGATGTGTATTTTCCGGCAAATCGTCAAAAACAAGGGTTATCTTATTCAGGACTGTATCGGAAGAAATAGTCTTACCTATCGGATTGGCATCCCCAAAGTATCTTCTTGCAAAACTCTCACTAATAGCCATAGAATGAGGGTCGGATAAGGCCGTCTTTGGATCTCCATAAATGATTTTATGGGTAAAGACATCAAACACGTTTTTGTCAGCCAAATAAACATCGTCCCAATAAAAGGCATCGTCTTCATGTTGAAACAGCACTCGACCTATGTGTTGGAATCTAACGTACGCTTCTATCTCCGGATAATCTCTGGCCAGCATAGGACCCATTTCTCGAGAGCAAACAGCGAAAGAATCTATTTTCCCTTTATTATTTCTTTCTAATGCGATTCTGAAAATTTGCTTATGTTTCAGGTGATGCCGGTCATAGGTGAGTTCACTGCGCAAAAAAAGCCCAAGAATGATGCAGCATGCAATACCAAGAGATAAACCGAAGATGTTTATTGCAGCATACATCTTTTCTTTGTAGAGATTGCGAAATGTTATTTTAAAATAATTTAAGAACATGAAAAACCTTTCTTGAACCGCAAAGTCGCAAAGAGCGCTAAGTTTTTATATTTATATAAGCTGATCATTTTCAGGATTTTGTTTTCTTTAAATCCTGAAAAATAATTAATCTCTTCGCGTCCTTTGCGCCTTCGCGGTTCATTTTTTATTCGTTCATCTTTTATTCGTATCGGAATGCTGTTTTGATTTCGGACATTTATGTAATTAACTGATGATTAAATACTTCATCGGCATAATTATGTCAAAACTATAGAAGTAAAACTAATTACTACTGAATTAATATAATCTATATTGGAGTGTACAATCGTCTGTAAACTCTAAAAAGGTTTTTCATCATTCCCCTTTGAAAATAGTAAATAATTATGATATTTTCGCGGATGCTTTATAGAACTCCCCAAAAATGGAGTTCTTATCAGCCCAATCTTGTATACGCTTTATAAAAGAGATTTTGGCTCCGGACCCGCGGTTGACTCATCCACGCCCTGCTTATGGAAATCGCGCTTCATGGAATACTTTAAAAACGTCTATTCGAATGGAGGGTTAAAATGACTACATGGCATGATTACTTGAAAAAAGAAGGTCAACCGCCGAGTTGGCCGTATCCTATTCGCTTTGAGGAAGAACAGGAGGTAGAGGCGGATGTACTTGTAATTGGCGGCGGGATAGCAGGCTGCTGGGCAGCTATCAGCGCAGCCAGGACAGGTGTTAAGGTGGTGTTACTTGAAAAAGGCGACACAGTAAGAAGCGGCGCCGGTGGACCGGGTTGTGATCACTGGTGTAACGCGCCGGCTAATCCCCATTCCAGGGTTGACCCGGACGAGTGGGCAGAGCATATGGCGGATGTTCCATACAGTTGTGGTATCGGTCTCCAGATTCAATGCCGGGAAGACTGGGACACATTGCTGGAAATGGAGAAGATGGGTGGAAAAATCCGTGATACCGACGATGAGTATGTCGGGGCCGAAGGCAGATACGATGATACAAAACTCATGTTTTCTCCCAGGTATGGAGTTAAACATAACCTCTGGCCAGAGCCCGGCGCAGGCGAGCCCGGCTTTAATCCCCCTGAAGAAAGATCGAATGTTGTAATCCGCATATGGGGATCAACCTTTAAACCCGTTTTAAAAAAAGAATGCAAACGATTGGGTGTTAAAATTCTTGACCGGGTTGCCGGTACAAGCCTGCTGACGGAAAACGGCGTTCAGGGCGAACGCGTGGTCGGAGCAACAGGACTCAACAGCCGTACAGGCGAGTTTGTAATTGTAAAATCCAAGGCGACCATCATTTCCACAGGCGGCGCTGGTGACCTGTGGCTGATGAACACGGAACTCTGCGGAATGTCCAGCATGCACCCCAGGACCTGGACCGGAGAAGGTCTTGTTATGGCCTTTAAGGCGGGTGCCGAAATTGCGAACCTGGAAATGAGCATGCCGATTGGTATCGCCACGGGTCATAAACATAAATGGTATACGGGTGCGGGTGATGCCAGCTATGAAAACGTGCCTATTGTTGACGCCAATGGGAAAAGGGTCCCCTTTCCCATCCAGGGCTGGGAGGATGCAGGGGCAATGATACCGGCATTTGATGTACAGGCAAAGGTTGCCGAAGACGTTAAAAAAGGTCTTTATGAACTGCCCTTTTACGGTGACTGGCCGTCAATGTCTGATGTAGAAAGAAGGGCTACATGGGACCTGATGCTGGGAGAGGAGTCCACAACAAAAATTATTATAGATACCTTTAACCAGGCGGGTTTTGACGGAAGCAGGGACCTTCAGCAGAGTTATAAATTTATTGAAGGGGCGGGAATGCCCCAGTGGCGAAACGGGGGCGGCAACTTCATGATGGACTGGAATCTGAAATCCAGCCTTGATGGATTATATGTCGCTGGTACGCAGCTCCTCGGAGCCCAGGATCACAGTTACTGCGCCGCGACCGGAAGATACGCCGGAAGAAAAGCCGCAGCTTACGCGAAAGAAATCGCACAGGGAACGATTTCCAGTGACCAGATACAGAAAGAAAAGGACAGGATTTATGCGCCAACCCGCAGGGACAGCGGTATTGAGTGGAAGGAGTTCCACGCCGGCATGGCCAGGATAAACCAGTACTACAACAGCGAGTTCAAGACAGAAAAACTGTTTAAAATGGGGCTTCACGCCCTGGAAAGAATGGAAAAGGAATTCGCTCCGCAGCTTTATGCACTGGATCCTCATAAACTGCTTAGAACCGTTGAGGACCTCACCATGCTGGAACACTCAAAGATGATCCTGCAGGCATCGCTGGTTCGAAAGGCAAGCCGCATGGGATTCGAGCGCATCGACTACCCCGAGATGGATCCGCCGGAATGGAACAAGTTCCTGGTTGCAAAGCTTGTAAACAATGAGTTTACCACCAGACTACAGGAGCAAAGATTCTGGGGGAACATGAAAGAGCAGTATGAGAAATATAACGCGGATTATGAAGGAATGTACAAGGCGTAGGGAATTCTTAGAATTCCAGCTATCAGCATTTAGCTATCAGATTATAATGTTTTCAGCTGGCTGCTGAACGCTGAAAGCTATCGATAATAAATAAATGGGCCGAGGTTTCGAGTTTTTTGATAAACCGGTTTCTACGTACAGCGTCATTCCCGCGAAGGCGGGAATCCACTTGAGTTTTAAAAGAATGAACAAATGGATGCCCGTCTGCACTGGCATGACAGTACATTAACTTTTCACTTGACTCCTCGAATCCTTGGACCCTTTAAAAAACTATATATCGGAGGTAAAAATGTCTCAACAGAAACTAATGGCAATACCAAATGTAACAACGCCGAACCAGCCGGTTATTTTCGACCCGGAATACTGCACCGGGTGTAACAGATGCGTCGAGACATGCCAGATCGACGTGTATATCCCTAATCCTGAAAAGGGTATGCCACCCATCATTCTTCATCCCGATGAATGCTGGTATTGCGGATGCTGCGTAAACGATTGCCCTACAGAAGGCGCCATAAAATTCAACTGGCCGCTGCAATCCAGAGGATACTGGAAAAATAAGGAAACAGGAGAGATAGGCCAGATCTGACACGACGAATATATGATTCGTTTTTCCTGAACCTTCGTGCAGAGCGTGACTTATAGTTTCATTGCACACTCTGCACGATGTCCCTTATAACAAGCCTGCGGCTTCCATAGCATTCATTTCCCATCCTGTCTGTCAGGCTGTATTGTCATTTCGATGTGATAACCGTGAAATCCTGTTACCTTTACATAATAATTAGTATGTATATGTTATTGAATTCTAATATGTTAGCCAGACAAGACCCTCTTTTACTTATCAATTGGTTGCAAATATTGTGTTAAGAGCATAAAAATACGACCGAAAAACAGCTTGATTCAGTCTATCAATTTTTTGTAAACAAAAGTTCTATTTATGTACGAACCTTTTAAGGATCTTATTCATGAATAAAATACGACGTTTTTTAATGTGGATCACCCTGTTATTTATTGTGATCCTGATAATGTGCTCAATTTACGGGGCATTTATTGGCGCAGAGAAGGCCGGGATTTTTTTTAATTCAATTCCCCTTGCAATTTATTGGATCGCCCTTTTTACCCTGCTGCTGGAAGGAATAGCATCCTTTCGCAGATTATTACGGGTGCCTGCACTGCTTTTTATCCATGCCGGGTGTGTTGCGATACTGATTGGCGGATTGTGGGGATCTGTTTCAGGTCGCGAACTCCAAAAACAATGGCTTGGAAGAGACATTATTCCCGAAGGCAGTATGGTCCTGATGAACGGGGAGGTTGATAATCATGTTTATATCGGGAATAAAGGATACAATGTCCGGGAACTTCCTTTTTCCCTGGCCCTGGACAGATTCTATATTGAACATTATCCAGGTAAAATGAATGTCCGGGACATACAAAACAAAAAAAGCTGGAACTTTACGGCTGAGCCTGATGCAGAATATGACCTGGGCCCGCCACACGGGAAGGTGCACATTACCGGTGTTTATGAAAATTTCAAAATCAGTATTGAAAAAGATGCTGAAGGCAGGCGTCAAACCAGGGCCTATGATGATACTGGCCATGGCTCCAATCCGGCCCTTGCCGTGCAACTTGAAAATGAATCCGGCCCTCGATATGTTTTTGAAGGACATTCAGGACACGCTGCTGACGGCAATTCTCTGATATTTCAGTACCGCAAAGGTATGATCAGTGAGTATACAAGTGAGGTCAAAGTCTTTGAAGAGAGTAAAAAAGTTGCTCAAAAGGATATTGAAGTAAACCACCCCCTCTATTACGGCGGATATCATTTCTACCAGAGTTCTTATGGTGAGGACTCCCGGACAGGTGAAATGTATACTGTATTATCGGTAGTGCCGGACACAGGGCTTTACTGCGTATACCTGGGCTACCTTCTGCTTTGCGCAGGAGTGTCCTGGCAATGCTGGTTCCTTTCAATACCACGGATCCTGAAACAGGAGGCTGGCTATGGAAATTAAAATGACACTCCAGGGTCTTCTGATATATATCACTATGGGGGTATATCTGCTTGCCTTTTTTTTAACACTCATTCACAGGCAAAGGACAGGGGCCATTGTTTTTGGTCTTGGATTTATTACGGGCCTTGCTTCCTTCGTATACCGCTGGATTCACGTGGCTCATTGGCCCATGCAAAATCTTTTTGAAGTCTTTGTTACTCTCGGAATGCTATGCTTTCCTGTCTCTTTGCTGTGCCGTAAGTATCTAAAGATTGGCGGTCAGGCCGCAGACATGTTTATTGGTGTCCTTTTGCTTTTTCCTGCCGGTTTTATGTTAAATGCCGAGCCTCAGCAATTGCCGCCTGCACTACAGAGTCCTTTATTTGCACCGCATGTGGCAGTGTATATGATCAGCTATGCGCTCATGGCTAAAGCCACGGTCTGTGCAATGGCCCAATTGCTTAAATACAAATCCGAAGAAGGATTACTTTCTCCTGAGTCAGCCACTTACGTGATGATATGCCTTGGGTTTCCTTTTCTTACACTGGGCCTGGTCCTTGGAAGCTGGTGGGGAAAACTGGCATGGGGAGACTACTGGGGCTGGGACCCAAAAGAACTCTGGTCACTGGTATGCTGGCTCGTATATTTAGTTTATTTTCATTTTCGTTATATGTACGGCAGACGTAAGCCCAATATAAATAGTATTTTTGCTGTAGTCGGCCTGATATGTATTATAACAACACTCCTATGGGTCAATCTATCGAAGATTTTTCAGGGTTTACATAATTATGCAAGCTAAGGCGCATCCGGTACCGGCATGTTTCAATATCGAAAACAAAATGATTAAAATGAAAAGAATTCCCTGTCCCGCATCAAAAGATGTAATAATGAAAGTGATCCAATGGAGTCCAAATTGAAAAACTCTCCCCGATTTTTTTACGGCTGGATAATTGTAGCCGTTTCTTTCCTGTCATTATTCTTTTCACTCGGAGTCCGCGTTTCATTTGGTGTGTATTATGTAGCAATACTGGATGAATTCGGGTGGACAAGGGCTGATACCGCTGGGGCCTTCTCTCTTGCAATGTGCGTGCATGCCCTTATTTCACCCCTGTCAGGATATCTTATTGACAGGTTCGATCCCAGAAAATTTTTCCCGGCGGGTGCAGCTTTTCTGGCTGCAGGTCTTATAGCATGCAGTTTTATCAGCAGTATATGGCATCTGTATCTGTTTTTTGGTGTTATTACAGCGATTGGTATTAATATGACCGGCTTTGCACCGAATATGACTATAGTGCCGAGATGGTTTTTAAAAAACAAGGGCCTGGCAAGTGGTTTAGCCTTATCCGGTATAGGGGCTGGTTCTTTTGTTGTGGCTACCGGTGTTGGATATATTATAAAAATGGCAGGATGGCGAAACGCGTTTTTAATAACAGCAGCAACTGTCTGCATTATTCTTATACCGGCAGCAGCAATTTTTTTGAGGCGGTCACCTGATGAGATCGGGTTACTACCGGATAATGAAAGATCATCAGTAAATAAAAATGATCTCCCGGAAGTAAACACAACAAAAAAGCAGATTTCTAATAGTACAACAGAATGGACCCTTGGTACGGCAATGAAAACATCTCCTTTCCGGTGGGTTGTGTTAACAGGAGCATGCCACGGTTTTATGGTCAATATGATGATTGTTCACGAGGCCATTTATATAGTAGATTCAGGATTCAGTACCTTGCTTGCTGCTTCTATACTGGGAATAACAAACGGACTCAGTTCTGTCGGGAATACATGCTTCGGAGGCTTATCAGACCATATCGGCAGAAAGGTCTCCCTGACATTGGGAGCATTTATTGCCTTTTCAGGTATGATTTTTCTATTCTTTTTAAAAACTCACCCTTCTACCCTGTTACTTTATATGTTTACTATTCTTTATGGAATAGGACAGGGTTCATATACAGCCATATACGCGAGCAGCATGGCAGATCTTTTCGCAGGCCCTTCACTTGGTAAAATAATGGCCGTATTATCAGTAGGGTACGGCCTTGGCGGTGCATTAAGTTCCTATACAGGAGGTTACCTGTTTGATATTACCGGAAGCTATATTATTCCATTTATATGCCTCATGGTGGCTATCTGTCTGGGTTCATTTGGCATATGGATGGCATCGCCTGATAAAATAAGGCAATAATTTATAGACATCACTATCTCTATATGTTTTATTACTCAATCCATAATCCATAATTACAGGTACTATATTAATGCTGATTCCATTTATTCTTGAAAAAGCCATAAACCTTTACGCTGATAAAGAAGCTGTTGTCTGCGGAGAACACAGATTCACATACCGTGATTTTTATGAACGCATTGCCGGGCTTTCGAATTTCTTTATTTCACAAGATATACGGCAGGGCGATTGTATTGCTGTTCTTCATCAGAACAGCCATGAATTTCTTGAGACTTACTACGCAGCCGCAGCCATCGGAGCAATACTCAATCCTTTAAATATCAGGCTTTCCGTAAAAGAGCTTGCTGTAATTCTGAATGACTCAGGCGCAAAAATGCTTATAACTGCGTCAGGATTCTGCGAAACAGTTAAGGAGTTTAAGGTCCAGGGGTGCAATATTCAAAAAATCCTGTGGACAGGGAATGATAAAAAGGCTGACGTATTTGAATCTTTTGTCTATGAAGACGTAATCAAAATAAAAAATGACAGCATGCCGGATGTCCCTGATATGCCGGATACCGGGACTGCTCATCTTTATTATACCAGCGGCACAACCGGCAAGCCAAAGGGCGTGATGCTCAGTCATAAAAACGTATGCACACATTCCCTTGCCGCGATTGCAGAGCTGAATCTAACGGACAGGGACCGCTGGATACACGCAGCCCCTCTTTTTCATCTTGCTGACGCCTGGGCAGCGTTTGCGGTTACATGGGTTGGCGGAAAACATGTACTCATACCTGAGTTCAATCCGCCCGAAGTCCTTAATCTGATAGAGAAAGAGAAGGTCACTATCACAAACATGATACCGACAATGCTTAACATGCTTGTTAACACAAAAGGCTCGGAAAATACCGACTTTTCAAGTCTGCGTGTGATACTGAGCGGAGGGTCTTCAATTGCTCCTGATGTTGTTCGCAGTATTATGGATGTATTCGGCTGCGACTACATACAGACCTACGGGATGACAGAGACGTGCCCGTACCTCACGGTTTCAATACTCAAAGAAAATCTAAACGATCTTCCACCGGAAAAACAGTTCTTTTACAAAGCGCGTACCGGGCGCCCCTTTCTCGGGGTACTGCTTAAGGTTGTGCGCGATGACGGTACAGAAGTGGAACACAATGACAAGGAAGTTGGAGAGATAATCGTTAAGGGCGACATTGTCACTGCCGGATACTGGAACCGGCCTCAGGAGACAGCGGCTGCAATAAAGAATGGCTGGCTCTATACCGGAGACCTGGCAGTTATTGACAAAGAAGGCTATGTTAATATTGTTGACCGGAAAAAAGATATGATAATCACAGGCGGAGAGAATGTTTACTCAGTTGAGGTCGAGAATGTCCTTTACTCGCATCCCGCAATTCTTGAGGCAATGGTGATCGGAATTCCGGACCCCAAATGGGGTGAAGCAGTGAAGGGAGTTGTGGTACTCAAGGAAGGTTGTACTGCTGCAGAGGAAGAGATTATAAGTTTTTGCAGGGAACTGATAGCAGCATACAAAACACCTAAGAGCATTGACTTCATGAATGAACTCCCGCGCACAGGATCTGGCAAACTATATAAAAAAGCGCTTAAGGATTTTTATAATAAACAGCAAAGTTAACAGACCCGCGCTTTACTCCCGGTAATAGCAGCCCCCTATTATGTCCCCTGACACCTATACCGCTATCATGTCCCTAAACCCTGAATCTATGAACCATTGAATCAAGTTGTTCCGACAAACGGCTTAGCTCATCAGCACTTACATTGATCTGAGTACTGCCGTTTGATACCTCACCGGCCTGTGCGCTTACATGGCTGATATCTTCTGTAATTGATGAGGCCATTTGAGAACTTCGCGCAATATTTTCATTGACCTCCTGTATACCCTGGGATGCCTGTGAAATATTGCTGGCTATTTCCTTTGTCGAGACAGATTGTTCTTCGATTGCTGTTGCAATAGTGTTTACAATCTCGTTAATCTCATTAATTATTCCGGAAATCTGATCAATTTCAGATATAGTTGATTGAGTAGTCGATTGCATGCCATCAATCTGGGTTTTTATTTCAAGTGTTGCTTCTGCTGTCTGTTTGGCAAGTTCCTTTATTTCATTTGCAACAACCGCGAATCCTTTCCCTGCTTCTCCCGCTCTTGCAGCCTCTATTGTTGCATTTAAGGCGAGGAGATTCGTTTGCTCCGAGATTTCATTGATTGTTTCGGTTACCTTTCCTATTGCCAGGGCAACTTTACCAAGTTCATTCATTTTATCTCCGGCATTTTTTGACTGGGTCACAGCGTTTTCTGATATCAATCTGCCTTTTTCAGTGTTTTGAGCTATTTCATTAATTGTTGAAGTCATTTGTTCTGCTGCTGATGCAACAGTTTCTGTATTTATACTGGACTCTTCCATTGCAGCAGCGACAGCATTCAGATTTGTGCTCATTTCGTTTGAAGAACGTGAAACATTTTCAGCGCTCCGGGAAGCATTTTCAGAGTTGTCCGCTATTTGTGATGATATTGTTGAGAGTTCTGTAGAGGCTGCCGACAGGTTTTTTGATGATTCCATCAACTCGTTGATCATTCGAGAAAGATTTGTTTTCATCACATTAAGTGATTTGGATAAGATGTCTACTTCATCATTCCTGTCAGATTCAAGATAAGCGGTAAAATTCCCTTTCGATATCTCTTCTGCAAATTCCACCGCTTTTGTGATCGGTCCGGAGATATTGTAACTAATAAATATACTGATCAGGAGACCTATTGCTGCAAGAATAATCCCTGTTATTGTAGCCGCGGTTGATATTTTTCTGGATTTTTCCTGTGTGTTTTTTATAAACAGATCAGAATCTTTTTTTGCTTCTACCTGAACAGTATCAATAAGATTCTGTAATTTATATAAGGATTCTTTGCTTTCTTTGATGAGATTTTCAATTTTTTCATCAGATGACGATTGTTTTAGTACATCTATCAGATTTGATGCTTTTACCCTGTAATCTTCACATAGTTCATCAAATGTTTTAAAAATCGGCAGCAGATCGTCTCTTCCAGCTATCTTTGCACATTCTTTTACTGATTCCATTTCTGAGATTACTGACTGAATATCCTTATCTGCTTCCTTTAACAAGTTACTATCCTTAGTGAAAATGAACTGTTCGTTTTTTAAAAGACTCTTGAAAACGTACAGGCTTGCAGCATCCATATGAAAGGCAGCTTTAATAGGTGACTTTAATGCAAAATCATACCCATTTCTGATTGTCATATTGGCATAGTGATAGATTCCTGACACTACAGCAAATATGATAATAACAAATAAAAAACTGCTTATCAGTTTAAATTTAGTTTTTAAGTTATTAAAAATCTTGAATAAATTCCATCTCACCATATTTCCGCCTCCCGAAAAAAAAGATTTACCTTAGATTGATTTTTTTTAATAGCAAATAATATGCCATTTCATTTCCCTGCAGGCTCAGGGACATTTCAGGGGAAGGTAAAAAAGAGAGTCTTTTGTGCAGAGCGTACATTTCCGATTTATTTCACGTTTCCTGCACGATGGTCTATTAATCACGGCATGTATAATTTAAATAATCCTCGCCACTCCCGGTATTCTTCGAACGATCGTTATAAATAACCAGCAGAGAATAAGCGTACTGAGAAAGACAGCGGGTCCTTTTAAATGAGGAGGTAATGATGTGCCCAGCAGGCTGTATTGTATCCAGCTTACTAAGGGATAGTGAATTATATATATTCCGTATGAGTTTATATCAAGGCTGTCGGATACCTTGTTTTTATTTTTAATGAACTTTAGAAACAATGCGATAAAAGCAAAAGAACAGGTTACACAGCCTAATACATAAATGAATCCTGATGTCAGTAAACGTATGCTGCCTGATCCAGTTATCAGTAGATTCGGATTATCAGTTTCCGGAATTATCTTCCACTTCAATATAAATGCTGCGATTGCCGCTATCAGCCATAAAAGACACCTCTTTGATAAACTGCTGTTGCTGACAAATATAGTCCGCTCAACTCCATAGGCGCCTGTAAAAACACCGGCGATAAAGAAAACAAGATATAAAAAGATACGGCGTGTCTGAAGGCTGAATAAATATAAATTCAACCAGTGCAGGTCAGTAAAAAAGAAAGCCATCGGCATGTAAGCAATAGAAGAAATAATCATAAGAATAAGAAAATACAATGCCGGTCGTGTCATTACACCATCGATGTATTTATTTTTAAAAAGGTCAGTTTTGTTAATTATAAGAGGGTAAGATATAATAGTCAAAATACCACCGCCAGAGGCGGTGGCTTGATGTTGTTAGTCCTAAAAGGTACCCCTTGTTATATACTTATTTAAACAGATTTAATTGTGTCTGTTCGATTTCTTTTTCCTTCTTTTCTTGC
>JASFHE010000084.1:0-14244 GCA_050123415.1 Desulfobacteraceae bacterium
TTAACAGAAAAATAAAGGAGGTTAACGAAAGGGGTGTAATAACCGAGTATGAATATGATGATTCGGGCAATTTGATTCGAGAAACAGCGGCGGTTGGTACTGATGATGAAAGGACATTAGAAAATACTTATGATAATGATGGCAACCTGCTGACCGTTAAGCAGATTGCAAATCCAAATACTCCCGAAGCTATAACAGTTATGACATACGACTATTCAGGAAATGTTTCAACTGTAACTGACCCTGAAGGAAACCTCACCCAACTCACTTCCCATGATATTATGGGTAATATTCTTACCAGGATAGATGAAAGAGGAAAAACATGGGCATATACCTTTAATGATGACGGAAGCCTGGCAACAATCACAGATCCAATGTCTCATCTCACTCAGATTTTCTATGATGATAACGGAAATAAGGAAAGAGAGATTGATGCAGAGGAAAAGGAAAGCAGGTTTATCTATGACAGCAGAAACAACCTTGTCGAGTCTGTTGACACAGCCGGAAAATCGGCATTTTTTGAATATAATTCGGATGATCTACTCATTAAGGAGACAGATCCGGAAGGAAAAATTGCATGGTACGAGTATGACAATGAAGGAAGGCTCGTTAAAAGTATTGATGGTAATGGAAATGAAATAATAACAGAATATGATGATTCAATAGGCTCCGACTGTTCGTCATGCTCAGGAAATTCGTATTCACAGCCTTCAAAAATCACATACCCGACATTTGTAAAAGAATTTGTCTATGATGACCGTGGAAGAAAGATTGAGGAACAGGAAATCCTTAGTGAAACAGAAAAATATTCTACTCTGTTTGAATATGACAGTGCAGGTAACTTGATCGAAACGACAGACAAGGAAGGAAATATAACGCTGTACGAGTATGACAATCTGAGCCGGCCTGTAAGAGTGACAAATATGACTGGTTCGGCGGATAATATTGATACATTCTATGGTTATGATTCAAAGGATAACCTTATTTTTCTCCAAGATGGAAAAGGAAATGTCACCCATTTTGAGTATGACAGGAATAAAAGGGTTGTCAAAGAAATAAGACCAATGGGAGAAGAAACCAGTTATGTGTATGATGAAGCAGGCAATACAGTTGAAAAGACGGATGCAAAAGGACAAAAAACAGAGTATGTGTATGATGACAGTGGAAGATTAACTGATGTTAATTATTGTGATCCATCAGATTTAGAAAATCCTGTCAAGGAAGTTTCTTTTACATATGACAATGTAGGGAACATGAAATCATATGATGATGGCACAACTTCGGCGTTATATGATTATGATGATGTCTATAGAAGAATTGGTGAGACAATAAATTATGGCTCATTCAGCAAATCATTAAGTTACACATATTATGATAATGGCCTGAAAAAAAGCTTCACCGGTCCTGACGGTGCTACATACAACTACAATTATAATGCTAATAACCAGCTTGCTGAAATAAACATTCCTGATCAGGGTTCAGTAACCTACACATCTTATAACTGGAATAGACCGACAAATATTACTCTTCCAGGAGGAAGCACAAAAACCTATACATATGATCCTTTGATGAGAGTAAAAAGCATAGTAGCAAAAGATCCTGGTGGAAATGATGTTATAAATTATCAGTACAGTTACGATAAAATGGACAATATCCTGACAAAGGATACAGAGCATGGCAGCTATTCTTATGAGTATGATGATTTCTACCGCCTGACAGGCTTATCCATTGACTCGATCACAGAACCCGACCTTAACGAGGAGTTTACTTACGATAAAGCAGGCAATCGTCTCACATCGGCAGATACGTTGGGAGACTGGACCTACAATCAGAACAATGAACTTCAGACAACGCCTCCTTTATCTTCCGGGCCGACCGGTGGATCAAGTTTTGAATATGATTCTAATGGAAATATGGCGCAAAAAACAGTGGATGGTGTTGTTACGAAATTTATACATAACCTTGAAGATCGATTAGCCGAAGTAAGAGATGGATCGGATTCATTGATAGCGGAATACTACTATGATCCATTTGGAAGAAGGCTATGGAAGGATGTTGATGGAACAAGAGTCTATTTCTTTTATGCAGATGAAGGTCTAATCGGAGAATACGATAACACAGGAGCAGAAATAAAAACATACGGTTATTTACCTGACTCAATATGGTGTACCAACCCGTTATTCATGAAGATGGGTAGTGATTACTACTGGTATCATAACGATCATCTGGGTACACCGCAAATGATTACAACTAATAGCGGTGAGATTGTCTGGAAGGCAAAATATACAGCATTTGGCAAGGCAACAGTTGATCCAGAGTCGACGGTGGTTAATCCGCTTAGACTTGCAGGGCAATACGAGGATGCTGAGACAGGGCTTCATTATAATTATTCCCGCTACTACGATCCTGTTTTAGGACGGTTTTTAAGGACTGATCCGGTTGGATTTGGTGCCGGTGATGCAAATCTTTATGGCTATCTGTGGAACAATCCATTAAACAGCATTGATCCGTTTGGCTTATGGAATTGGAGAGCATTTGGAAAGGGTGTATTAAAAGGAGTGATGTATACTGCGATTGGTGTTGGCGTTGGTGTAGTAATTGCAGCTACCTTACCGGCAGCTGTTGCAACAGGAATAGGTGTAGCTTTTGCAGTTGTTGGCTCAGCAACTCTTGGTTGGTATACAGGGCAGTTCATAACGGGAGAGAGGATCTATTATAACAACGGTTTCCAAACTCGACGAATGTGTGATGGTGAGAGATCTGAACTGGCAGGTGAACTATTGGTAGGTTGGGCGGCATTTGGTGCATATGCAGCAAAGAAAGGATTTGCTGCAGAGAAACCAATACCAGAGGAGCCAATACCAGAGAGAATATATAGAGGCGGACGATATAATGATTCTGCAATTAAGGATATCCGACCTGATCCAGATGGCGTATCTTTTCGAGATTCATTAAGTAATCCAATTCCAAAGCCTGAACATGTGCCACTTAAGCCTGGAAAACCTTATATCGAAGTTGATACGTCTAAATTACCTCCTGGTAGTGTAACCGTAGATAATGTACCCCCGGGACATGTAAGTGTAAAAGCTAC
The DNA here is from genome assembly GCA_050123415.1 of Desulfobacteraceae bacterium. Classification (GTDB taxonomy): domain Bacteria; phylum Desulfobacterota; class DSM-4660; order Desulfatiglandales; family HGW-15; genus JAAZBV01. The sequence continues at coordinate 3,092 of JASFHE010000084.1, forward strand.
GCCAGAAGAAATTGTTAATGCAATTGTAGGTGGCGGTAAGCTTCCTAAATAATAAGGAGATTTATTATGAAAGAAACAGATATCGCAATTGTTAACTTTTGTCGCATGTTAGCAAAGATAAGAAAACTATTTCGGGAGACTCATATTTATGCTGAAAAACAACCGTGCTTTAACGGTGTCACCACAACGGTTTCACATTCTGAAAAGGATATTATTACAGTTGATGAACGGCTACCGGCAGTGGAAATATCTTTTTCTGTGGATGGTGAACTGAATGAAATTATTGATAAGGAAAAATATTCTTTAGGTGCATCGATTGCAATTTATTATGTCCAGGATGAATGGCGAGTCGAAGGTGATGTAGGTTGGTCATGCGTTGAGAGTGGTTGGGATGATTATGAATCTTTTGAGATGGTAGCGATGAATTCTATTGAACTTGAAAATGAAATTGAGAGATTTGTGAACCAAACACTAAATTCATACAAATCAGCAATAGCCGAACATTTCGTGGCGTAAAGCGTAAAGCGGGACGTCCATAAGAAACTAAGAAACTCACGTAGAGCGGGACGTCCATAAGAAACTAAGAGCCAGGTAGATACTATGTGGATCACTTGAAAGCTATTTGGTAATATTTTCCTAATTTTCACCACAAAAAAAGGAGGATACCAAATGAAAACTAAACAAGTGATCCAAGAGAATACTAACACAAGAGAATCTGTTTTGTACATGGCTATGGAGCTATCCGACAAAAACTGGAAATTAGCATTCAGTGAAGGCAGTCGAGAGCGAATAAGAACTATTAATGCTGACAAAAAAGATAATATCTGGAAAGAAATTTCGGAGTCAAAAAAACGTTTTGACTTAGCAGAAGATGTAAAAGTAGTCAGTTGTTATGAGGCAGGGAGAGAGGGATTCTGGATACACAGATACCTGGAAAGTCATGGAGTTAATAATTCAGTAATGGACCCTGCAAGTGTAGAAGTCGACCGCCGAAAAAGACGGAGAAAAACAGACAGGCTGGATGCAAAAAAACTTTTAAAAACATTGATGAGGTATAAAAAGCAACGGGGTCATGTCTTGAATCTTGAATGAAATAGGTTTTGATGATGGGATATGGAAGAAAAAATTAAAGCGTAATAGCAGGACTCGAAGGGAAGATAATGGCGAGAGCGCTAAGGATAAATTATCCTGGAGCATTCTATCATGTGACATCACGGGGTAATGAACAAAAAGCTATATTTAAAAGTAAAAGAGATAGGGAGAAATTCCTGGAATATCTGGAGAGTGCTTCTTTAAAATACGATGCTGATATTCATGTATATTGTTTAATGGATAATCATTATCATCTTTTTATTGAAACGCCATCAGGGAACCTTCCTCAGATTATGAGGCATATTAATGGAGCATATACAACATATTTTAGAAAGCATCGGGGTCATGTCTTGAATCTTGAACAAGGAGTAACGGGATCAGACCTCGACATGGGACAAAATGAAATAAACAAGAGATGGAGATAAGGTCAGGCCATTGAATATTTGCTATAATAAATGAGCTAAAAGCAAACGACCTTAAGTAAATAATAGCTTGTAATTAGCAATAATATTGTTCTTTGAAAAATGAATATTGAGAAAATGGTGCGATCATAAAACCAATGGTTCCGCAGTTTGCGGAATCATTGGTTCGTGATTGTCTGCCTTTAAACATGAACACTATTATGAGGCAGGAGATCATGATAATCCGATAAAGATTGTTGATTTTACATATTATGCAATGGGTAACAGGTTGACATCAGCTAAAACTACAGGAAACTGGACATACAACGCCAATAATGAACTTCAGGGGTTTGATGATACAACCTTCGAGTATGACCCGAATGGTAATTTAACAAAAAAGGCAATCGGGACTGATGAAACCAATTACATCTATGATGTTGAGGACCGGTTAATACGGGTTGAGGATGGAAGCAGTAATATAATAGCGGAATACTACTACGATCCATTTGGAAGAAGGTTGTGGAAAGAAGTTGGCGGCACCAGGACCAATTTTGCCTATTCAGGTGAAGGACTCATAGGTGAGTATAATGCAGCCGGAAGCGTAATCAAATCATACGGCTATGAACCTGATTCAACATGGGGTACCAATCCATTATTCCAGAAAATTGGAAATACCTATTACTGGTATCAGAATGATCATTCGGGTACACCGCAAAAATTGATAGAAACAAGCGGTTTTACTGTCTGGGCTGCGACATACGATTCATTTGGCAACTGCCATGCTGATATCGAAATTATCGAAAACAACTTCAGATTTCCGGGGCAGTATTATGATGCGGAAACAGGGCTATATTATAATTACCACAGGTATTATGATCCTGATACAGGTAGATACTTAAGGGCAGATCCATTTGGTGATGGGTTAAATCTCTATACCTACTGTTACAATAATCCGACTGGTCTTGTCGATCCTTTAGGGCTGTGCGTTTTGAAAGATCCGCATAACTGGTTAGCCGGATTGGGTATGATACCTCTTGTTGGAATTGTTTTTGATGTTGCTGATGCCTTGCTTTATTTAGCTGAGGGAGAGTATGCTCTGGCTGTTGTATCTGGTCTTGCTGCAATACCGATCGCTGGATATTTGCCGCGGATAGCTCAGTATGGTGGGAAGCTATTAAAACCTGTTTTATCATTAATTGCCGACCATACGGGTGCGATTTTTAAATCTTTTAAAAAGTACTTAAAAGATGAAGCTGGATCGATTACTATTAAATTGGAGAAGAATGCATCAAAGAATACACCCAAGTGGCCAAGCAGTCCTAATGAGATGGATGATTTTTTAGGTGTTCCAGGAAAGAATGTGCCCGATGGCCCAACAACTCCTGGAAGAAATAAAGTTACATGGGAACCGAATAAAGATACAAAAATAACCTATGAAGAGCACCCTTATCATCCGAATGCTCCTGATTGGCATAAAGGGCCACATTGGCATTTGGATACGCCAGAAGATACCCATGTAAGACACTTACCAGGTGATGACATTCCTGGTTATTAAGGAGGATTTATGTTTATAGAAGTTGCTTCAATTGAATTTCATGATGAGGAATCAAATAGCGTGGCATTCGTTTCAATTCGAAAATACGAGAAGAAGGTAGCTTTTAGCCTTTCGCTTAAAGAAAACGGTGATTTGGATACTCTAATGGGGCAGGAAACTGCCAAAGCAATTGCCGATGCCTTATATACAGCTATAGGCGAAAATCCAAAAAAACGCAAAACAACGGTGTCCAAAATACATAGAGCCAGGTAGGTTGGGTTATTAACCCAACATCCTATAAATTGATGGCTTGAACGTGGAATGATTATTTTAATATGTGGATGGATTATTCTTTAAAATAACGAATGAAATAATGTTGGGTTGCTTCGCTTAACCCAACCTACGTTTTGAATTGAAATGTATGAAATGCAATGGAATATCGGCGTGCTAAAATACTGGGAGGGACGTATTTCTTTACGGTTGTTACATATGCCCGGAAATCAATTTTAACCGATCCTGTAAATGTTAATTTGCTTCGGGATTCATTCCGGCATGTAATGAAAAAACAACCTTTTAATATTGATGCGTTTGTTTTGCTGCCCGATCATTTACATTGCATCTGGACATTACCTGATGGGGATATGGATTATTCAAAACGATGGCGGCTAATAAAAAGCTATTTTACGCGGAAATGTCTTCCTGAATACAGGAATAAAACAAATGACGCGCGTATGAAGAAAAAGGAACAGGCTGTCTGGCAGCGGAGATTCTGGGAACATTTAATACGGGATGACAATGATTATCAAAGGCATGTTGAATATATTCATTACAATCCTGTTAAACATGGTTATGCAAAAACACCAAAAGATTGGGAATATTCGAGTTTCCATAAATACGTAAGACAAGGAAAATATGACGATAATTGGGGTGCGGGTGAATTGATAAAATTTGATGAGGCAATTGGGAGCGAATAGATTTTTGTTGGGTTGCTTCGCTTAACCCAACCTACGTTTTCAATGTCATAATAAAAGAAAAACCGTCTGCGAGTATCTTCGCCTGTCCCGACATAGACTTTGGCGACGGCGGATTCGTATGCGGTTAATTAAAAAAAGTTTTTAAATCCAATCGATTCAACAATATGTTTCGGAGGTAATAAATGAAAGGTCATAAAATATTCAGAGCAGGGGATAAATTAAGAAGATTGTTTTTATTGTCCTCACTCATTGTCTCTCTCATGCTGTATTTTCTGCCATCAGCTCTTTATGCTGCGGACTCGGTATGCGCGGAAGTCAAGATCGAGATCAGCCAGGAGCTGACCCTTGAAAGGCAGGCATTTGATGCCCATATGCGCATTAATAACGGTCTTTCTCATATTACCATTGAAGACGTGAATATTGATGTGAGTTTTGCAGATGAGAGCGGTAATATTGTGCGTGCCAGCTATGATCCGGATGATACCGAAGCCCTGTTTTTTATTCGATTGGATACAATGGATAATATAGATAATGTTACCGGTAATGGCGCGGTAAATCCATCCACCAGCGCTGATATCCACTGGCTTATAATCCCTGCTCCGGGCGCTTCCAACGGCGTGCCACAGGGTACTTTATATTATGTGGGCGCAAAACTTACCTATACCATAGGCGGTGAAGAACATATTACCGAAGTAACCCCTGATTATATATTTGTAAAACCCATGCCCGAACTTACGCTTGATTATTTTCTCCCGTCAGAAGTTTTTGGTGATGATGCCTTTACAACGGAGATAGAACCTCCTGTGCCCTTCTCACTGGGTGTAAGGGTGGCAAATAACGGCTTTGGAACGGCAAGAGATCTGTCTATTAATTCAGCACAGCCAAAGATTACTGAAAATGATCAGGGCCTTTTGATTGGATTTGCCATTGTTGGCAGTGAAGTAAACGGTAATCCGGCTGAAGATACTTTGCTTATTGATTTTGGTGATATTGCCCCGAATGAGGCAGGTATGGCCAGGTGGATTATGACCTGTACTCTTTCGGGCGAGTTCAAGTCGTTTACGGCTGATTATTCACACTCTGACGAATTGGGTGGCGAACTAACTTCTCTGCTTGAAGATGTTAATACCCATTTTCTGGTGAGGAATGTACTTGTTGATGTATCAGGCCGGGACAGCATTAAGGATTTCTTGGCAAAAGATGGTGATGTTTACAGGGTTTATGAATCGGAAAACACGGATACGGAAGTTATTGACCAGTCTGGCACATCGAGCCTGACACCTTCGGGCAATGGCTATTCTCTGTCAACAGATGTAAACGCAGGATTCTTATATCTGAAACTGACCGATCCACAGGGCGGTACAATGCAGATAGAGGAAGTTGTACGTTCTGACGGAAAAAGGGTTAAAACAGAGAACACATGGCTTTCAAAGGAAAGAGACGGGGAAGGGTGGAACTATTTTATCAACCTGTTTGATAATGCTACTACAGGCTCATACATCGTTAAATTTGAAGGGGCCGCGCAGGTAAACCATGCACCCGTACTGCAGTTTATTGCGAACAAAACACTGCTTGAGGGTGAAACAATTTCGTTTATTGTGGAGGCTTCTGATCCTGACGGTACAATCCCGACACTCTCAACAGGGACATTGCCGGCACTGGCAGGATTTACTGATAATGGTGATGGTACAGGTGTGTTTGATTGGTCACCCGCGGCAGGGCAGGCCGGCGTTTACAGTATCACATTTATTGCATCGGACGGTTCGCTGGAAGATACTCAGGCTGCTACTATCACTGTAAACAGTAATGATGATACGGACGGTGACGGACTTGATGATGACTGGGAAATGACATATTTCGGAACTTTGGATAGAGACGGAACAGGCGATTTTGATGGTGACGGAATATCCGACCTTGATGAATTCCTGAACGGTTCAGATCCTACAGAGGGCAATGAGGCGCCTTCTGTTCCGGTTATTATTTCTCCTGCTGATGGAAGTGAAGTCACCGGGCTTCAGCCTGTTCTGACGGTTGAAGACAGCATTGATCCTGATGGTGATCAGATTTCATATGTGTTTGAAGTATATTCGGACATAGCGATGACTTCCATAGTAACCAGCGGAACAGTAATGTCTGCAAATACAGGAACAACTTCATGGACTGTTCCGGATTCATTGAGTGATAATTATGAATATTTCTGGCGTGTAAGGGCCACGGACGGTGCTGTCTACAGCCTGTGGGTATACGGCAGTTTCTATGTAAATACGGAAAATGATCCTCCGGGAGATTTTTATGCAGGTTATCCGGCTGACAGCACAGAGGTGGATACAGCAACTCCTGTGCTTGAGGTTGATAACAGTACAGACCCGGATAAAGACGGGCTGACATATATATTCAATGTGTATGACGACATTGATATGACAAATCTTATAGCCTCTTCACCTGATCTAGATGAAGGCGCTGACGGCAGCACCTCGTGGGTAGTGGATATTCCACTTACTGACGGACAGGTCTATTACTGGAATGCTGTTGTAAGTGATGAAGATGGCTTATCAACAGTATCACCGCTGACCTCCTTCACTGTAAATACGGTAAACAGTGCTCCTGATGCACCTGTTATTGTTTCACCTGCTGCGGAAAGTGAAACAGGTGATATTAATGTAGATATTGTTGCTGGAAATTCATCGGATGCTGACGGTGACCTTCTTACATATATCTTTGAGATTGATACAAGTGAAAGTTTCGACAGCCCGGATAAAATAGTATCCGGGGCAATCGATGAAGGGCAGAATCAAACATCCTTTTATGCTGAAAACCTTAATGATAACACCATGTACTATGTCAGGGTAAAGGCAAATGACGGTTCGGCAGACAGCAGATGGGCAAAGGTAAATTTCTTTGTCAATGTCTCAAATAACGCGCCATCCATACCTGTAGTAAGAAATCCGGGTGATGGTGCATGGGTGGATACATCTGTTCCCGAACTTTCAATAAATATTACTTCTGATCCTGATAACGATGTTCTTACCTACCAGTATCAGGTTTATGCAGATGAGACCCTTGAAACACTCATTGACCAGGGAGAAACAGATGCCCTGAACTGGTCAATATCCGTTAACCTTGCAGACAGTAATACCTATTTCTGGGTGGTGAGAGCTGTTGATTCACATGGCAGGGAAAGCGCATGGACGGATGCAAACAGTTTCTTTGTCAGGGACGATGGTGATAATGATCCGCCGTCCATAGTCATGGCGGAGTTATCCGGTGATGTTATAACTGCAGACAGCCTCGTATTATCATGGCAGGATTCGGATCCTGACAGTAATGCCGGTATTTCACTTTATTATGATACTGATGATAATGGTGAAGACGGAGTTCTTATAACCGATTCTGTCATGGAAGACCCGGATGGATCAGGAGATTCATATTTGTGGAACCTTACAGCAGTACCTGATGGTACATACTACATATATGCTGTTATCTCTGATGGTAACAGTATAGTAGCCTGCTATGCATCCGGTTCAATTACCATGGACAGGACAGCTCCTGTTGTTACAGCCACACCTGACAGCGGTACATACACTGCTGCCCAGGTTGTCGAACTTTCTGCCGGTGAACCTTCGGTTATCTACTATACACTTGACGGGAGTGAACCGGGAGTAACATCCGATATATACAGTTCACCCATAGATATCAGTGACAGTACAGTCTTAAAGGCATTTGCTGTTGATGCTGCCGGAAATCAGGGAGCTGTTGAAATATTTGAATATATTATCCAGGATAATGTTGTAGTTTCAGTAGAAACGAGCAAGGGGAGAAACCTTGAAAATGTAAGGGTATATGCATTTACCGGGGCAGGGTCCTATACAGGTAAAAATGTAACTACCAGTGCCGACGGACTGGGTATATTCAATCCGCAGGACTTTGCAGCAGGTGAGTATAAGTTCAGGATCGATTATATGGGCGGACAGTTCTGGAGTGATACAATCACAATGCCAGAAGTGATGTCGGTAACGGTCATTATAGAGGAAGAAGACACTGAAATAACTGTATCAACATCCACAGGTACCAAAGAGGGTGTAAGGGTATACCTGTATACTGAAAGTGGCTCATACCTGAGCATTTATACAAACACGGATGCTGACGGTAAGGTCCTGTTTACACTTCCGACAGGCAGAACATTCAAATTCAGGGCTGATATTCTCGGAAGTCAGTACTGGAGTGATGATTCAACTATCGCAGGCGGAGGAACAAACTATGTTCCGGTAAACGCCGGGGGAGGCATTCTTACAATTAGCCTTGAAAAAGAGGCGGGAATACCTCTGGAAGGGGTCAAGACTTATCTCTTTAATACATCCGGCTCCTATCTTAACCGGACGGCTACAGCAGATTCTTACGGTACGGTCCAGTACGATGTTCCTGAAGGCAACTACAGGATCAGGGCAGACCTGTTAGGAAATCAGTTCTGGAGTTCGGACACTTATGTGTATGAAAACATGAATCTGCTTTTTGAGATTCTCCATCAGAATATAATTATAACAGCAGAGGGTGTATATCAGGGGATCCAAACACCAATTGATTCTGTAAAGGTTTACCTGTTCACCCAATCCGGATCTTATGTAAATGTAAACGGGACCACGGATCTTAACGGGGATGTAATATTCAACCTTCCTGAAGCAGCCTTTAAGGTAAGAGTGGATTACATGGGGAAACAGTTCTGGTCCGATGAATTTTCATGGCAGGATACGGTTGTTGATATTGCAATGGCAGACGCCGAGGTAGCAGTTACAGGCAGCGGATTACCGGCACCGGGTGTAAGGGTCTATCTGTTCAGTTCATCAGGCTCCTATCTCAACCTGAATGAATTAACAGATTCAGATGGTCTTGTGACATTCAGGCTTCCGGCGGATAATTTTAAATTCAGGGCAGACTATCAGGGCAGTCAGTTCTGGAGCGGAGTAGCAAGCCTTACCGCCAATCAGGTGAATGATATTGATATATCCGTAGGGGGTGGTGCGTTTAACCTTACTGTCCTCAGGAATAATATTGATCCGCTTGTCGGGGCAAAATGCTATGTATTTAATGAGGCAGGGTCCTACCTGAATATGAACGATGTAACAAACAGTGAGGGGCAGGTTTCATTTGACCTAGCTGACGGAACATACAAATTCAGGATCGATCACCTTGGTTATCAATTCTGGACGGATATTGTGACTGTTCCTGACAGCCTTGAAGTGACAAAAGAGATTATTCATCAGGATATTTTAGCAACGGTTAACGGAGTATATCAGGGAGCCGGTGATCCTATCGATGGCATAAAAGTATACCTGTTTACACCGACAGGGTCCTATCTTAACAGGAATGGAACGACTGACCTGAATGGTGATGTCATATTCAGCCTTCCTGAAAGACCTTTCAAGGTAAGAGTGGACTATATGAGTGAACAGTTCTGGTCTGATGAATTTACCTGGATCGATCCCTTGATTGAGATACCAATGGCCGATACTGAAATTACTGTTACAGGCAGCGGACTTCCGATGGAAGGATTACCCGTGTATGTATATTCTGCCGAAGGGTCATATCTTAATGTGAATGGAGCAACATATTCGAACGGGCAGATTCAGTTCAGGCTGCCTGGCGGGACATACAATTTCCGGTCGGATTACCAGGGAAGCCAGTTCTGGAGCAGTGAACAGGATTTGATCGCCGATCAGTTAAATCCCGTTGATATTGCGGTCGGTGGAGGTCTTTTTAACCTTACAGTATTAAAAAATGAAACAGAGCCGTTAACAGGTGTGAGGTGTTATGTTTTTAGCGAAAGCGGGTCATATCTCAATCTGAATGATGTGACAAGCAGTGAGGGTCAGGTTTCATTTGAGCTTGCCCAGGGGACATATAAATTCAGAGTGGATTACCTTGGGTATCAATACTGGACGGAAGTATATACCGTGCCTTCTACTCTTCTGGATACGTTTACGATCGGGCACCAGGATGTGACAGTGACCGTACAGGGACTATTTGATACAGTGGCAACTCCTGTTCAGGGAACCAGGGTATACCTGTATAACTCAACCGGATCATACCAGAATAAATATCTCACCACTGATGAAAACGGCAATGTTACATTTAACCTGCCTGAAAGGGGCTACAAGGTACGCGCCGATTATCTGGGAACTCGGTTCTGGTCCGATGAGTTTGCCTGGGGTACACCAGTAGTGAATATCCCCATGGCTGACGCTGAGATTTCAACCACAGGGGCAGGTCTTCCCAAAGAGGGACTAAAGGTATATCTTTATTCGGAAACCGGCTCCTACCTGAATATGAACGCCTTAACAGACATAACCGGAAAGGTATTATTCAGGATACCTGCAGAAACATATAAGTTCAGACTCGATTATCAGGGCAAACAGTTCTGGAGCGACACACAAAGCCTTACACCTGATGTTGTAAACAGTATTCAAATCGATTCAGGGGGTGGGGCATTCAATTTTACAGTAATGAAAAATGCGGTTGATCCTTTAGCCGGTGCAAAATGCTATGTCTACAGTGAAGCCGGTTCGTACCTGAATATTACAGGTACAACAGACGGGTACGGACAGATAGTATTTAATCTTTCAACGGGAAGCTACAAGATTCGTGTGGATCATCTGGGTTATCAGTTCTGGACAAATATCTATGATGTACCTGATACCCTTTCCGAGCTGCTTTTATTGAGTCATCAGGACACGGTTATTTCTCTGGAAGGAAAATATCAGGGGGGCGTTGATCCGATTCAGGATATAAAAATATTACTGTTTAATTCTGCAGGCTCCTACCAGAACCTGTTTGGAATAACAGATGAATACGGCGATGTTATATTCAGTCTTCCTGATGCCGAATACAAGGCAAGAGCTGACTACCTTGGTCAGCAATTCTGGTCTGATCCGTTCCAGTTACAGGATACTGTCATTTCTGTAAATAAAGGCCTCGCAAAGGTACATGTTTACAGGTCGGGAACAGCCCTTGAAGGGGCCAGGGTATATCTTTACTCCGGAAGCGGGTCATATCTTAACTGGTATGAAACATCAGATGCAGGAGGTGTTGCAGAGTTTCTGGTACCGTCTGGAGCATATAACTTCAGGGCGGATGAAGGCGGAGACCAGGTATGGAGCG
>JASFHE010000085.1:0-14214 GCA_050123415.1 Desulfobacteraceae bacterium
GACGCATATTACAATACTCGAGCGTATAAAAGCGCTAAGGGATTCAGGCAAAAGTATTCCTGAAATAAAAGACTATTTCAATAACGGACTCAGCAATGGAAATCAAATAGATAATGAAACCGCTATTGATATACTCACCGAAAGAATCGCAGAACTGGTTAAAATGGAAGTTTCAAAATTCCTAAAGATGAAATGATCATTGTTAAGCAATTTCATAAATTTCTATTATTGCTAACAATTTAATATTACGGGACAAAATGAACAACTGGAAAACACATATAGATGAATCCAAAGATCTTCTCCTCTCACTTTCAGTAAGGGACAAAAAAGGGCAGATAGATTATGACACAGCATTTAAGCAGTTACAGAATTACGCCCTTGGGGTTCTGGAAAGAAGAAAAACCATTTATTTCATCGGGAACGGAACAAGCGCTTCAATAGCAAATGATGCTTCTGCAAACCTTGCAAATAATACCGGAATACGTACTGAAACATTTTATAATTTTGCGTTAATTACAGCAATTACCAGTGATTCAAGTCACGATGAAATATTTGCTGAACCATTAAGGAAAAAAATGGTCACAGGAGACATGCTCATTGCCATAAGCAGCACAGGCGAATCAAGGAATATTTTATATGCTGTAAGAGAAGCACTTAAAATTGGCGGAATTGTCTGCACTCTTTCCGCTATGAGCCCGAATAATAGTCTAAAGTCCCTCGGCGCACTAAATTTTTATATTCCAACCGAAAATGCTGTAAATGCGAATCTCTGTCACATGGAAATTATAGATTATTGGATTGAGCAGATGATATCCATGGTATCGTGGCAGGAAGATATTAAGGAACGATATAAGCTGTACAGAGGCAAGATATGAAAGTAAATTGGCAGGCAATTAAAATTCAAAAATACATAATTCATCTGGGTATTACAATAAAAAGTATTAACGGAGGTATATTGTAATGAAAACAGTTATTTTCGCAGGAGGCCTGGGCACACGCATCTCTGAGGAATCCTACCTGAAACCTAAACCAATGATAGAGATCGGTGAAAAGCCAATACTCTGGCATATTATGAAGATATTCGAAACACAGGGATTCAATGATTTCATTATATGCCTTGGTTATAAAAGCTATATTGTTAAAGAATATTTTCTAAACTACTATGTATATAGCTCAGATGTTACCATTAACCTTCAGACCAACAGCTTTGAAGTACATCGTTCAAATACTGAAAAATTTCGTGTTACACTGGTTGATACAGGCGTAAACACAGGTACTGCCGGTCGCTTAAAACGTGCACAGCACTATATTGGTAATGAAGAGTTTCTTTTAACCTACGGTGATGGTGTTGCAAATATTGACCTTAATAAACTTTTAGACTATCACCACAAACATGGGAAAATAGGCACTGTTACGGCGGTACAACCGGAAGGACGTTTCGGACTTCTGGACATTGAATCTGATAATCACGTAAAAAGATTCAATGAGAAAATAATTGGAGATGGCGGGTGGATAAATGGTGGTTTCTTTGTACTAAGGCCAGAGATATTTGATTACCTGCCTGAAAACTCGGATCAATTGATGTGGGAAGATTATCCTCTTGAAAAATTAACAAAGGATAAACAGCTTTCAGCATTTAAGCATGATGGATTCTGGAAATGTATGGATGCTATGAGAGATAAATCAGTTCTTGAACAGCTTTGGACATCAGGCCAGGCCAAATGGAAAATATGGGATTAGATTGAAGCCGCACATGTTCAAAGGGATTTATAATAATAAAAAAGTCCTTATCACAGGGCACACAGGGTTTAAAGGTTCATGGCTGGCTTTGTGGCTTACAACAATGGGAGCAAAAGTCACAGGATATTCCCTCGCATCACCAACGGAACCAAACCACTTTCAACTTCTTAACATGGATATAAAATCTGTGACCAACGATATCAGGGATGCTGATACACTCAAACATACTATCAAAGATTTTCAACCCGAAATTATATTCCACCTTGCAGCTCAGGCAATTGTAAGGGAATCCTATAAAGACCCGACTACAACATTCAGTAGCAATGTTATGGGAACAGTAAATGTATTTGAAGCTGTAAGAGGTATTGATAGTGTCAGAGCTATTATCAATGTAACAAGTGATAAATGTTATGAAAATAAAGAATGGCCATGGGGATACCGTGAAATAGATCCTGTTGGAGGATATGATCCCTACAGTGCATCAAAAGGCTGTGCAGAAATACTCACCAGTTGCTGGCAAAATTCATTTTTCAATACTGAAGAATACGGCAAAACTCACCAAACGCTCCTTGCAAGTGCCCGCGCCGGAAATGTTATTGGTGGAGGCGATTGGGCACCTGATAGGCTTATTCCGGATATAGTGAGGTCAATACACCAAAATAAAAGAGTTAATATCCGTAACCCGCATGCCACCCGCCCATGGCAGCATGTTCTTGAACCCTTGAGCGCATATTTACTGCTGGGTCAGAAACTCCTTGAAGGCAAAAAGGATTTTGCAGAAGCATGGAACTTCGGGCCTTTGGATGAAGACAATATAACTGTAGAAGAGATAGTCCATAAAGTAAAAAAGACCTGGCCAATATTGGACTATGAAATCGATAAAAGCACACAACACCCCCATGAAGCTGGCATTTTAAGGCTGGACTGTTCAAAAGCGAAGAACAGACTTAAATGGCGGCCGGTATGGTCAAGTGATGAGGCTGTTGAAAAAACAGCCCTCTGGTATAAAAATTATTATAAATTATCAAGTATACTCAGTGAAGAACACCTGAGCAATTACATCTCAGATGCAAAATCTAAAAACATCCGGTAGACAGACTGATGCATTTTACAGAAACAAAACTTAAAGGTGCTTTCATTATATCGCCTGACCATATTGAAGATGAAAGAGGTTTTTTTGCACGGGCATTCTGTAAGAATGAATTTGAAGAGCATTTCTTAAATCCCAATCTTGTTCAGTGCAATATATCTTTAAATCATAAAAAGGGCACTCTTAGAGGAATGCACTACCAGGTACAGCCCTATTCCGAAGTAAAACTCGTTCGATGCACTTCAGGCTCTATTTATGACGTTATCATAGACGTTAGACCAGCCTCCCCAACCTTTAAACAATGGATCGGAGCAGAGCTTTCTGCGTCAAATCATCAAATGCTTTATGTGCCTGAAGGTTTTGCACATGGATACCAGACCCTTGAAGATAATACAGAGGTTTTTTATCAGGTATCATCCTTTTATCATCCCGAAGCTGAAGGCGGCCTCAGATGGAATGATCCGGCATTTGGCATCAAATGGCCTATTTCTGTCAGCACTATCTCAAAAAAGGATGCTTCTCATCCTGACTGGAAAAGCAAATAATGAGGATTTTTTTAACAGGAGCAAGCGGGTTTATTGGCGCTCATGTATTGGAAAAACTTCTTTCTGGCGGCCATCATGTTGCGGCTTTGATTTCGCCTGATAACCCTATGTCTCGTTTACAGTTATTAAAGAACGATTTTTCAATCACAAAAGCTACTCTTGAAGACACTCAAATACTTGAAAAAACTATTGATGAGTTTAAGCCGGAAGCATGTATTCACCTGGCATGGTATGCTGAACCCGGGGAATATCTTAATTCAGACAAAAACATTCAATCCCTGTCATCAAGCCTTGCCCTGTTCCGGATGCTTATCAATGCGGGCTGCAGGCATATCATAGGTGCAGGTACCTGCTTTGAATATGATACTAGCTTCGGATATCTTAAAGAGGACACCTCTGCTCGTCCGGAAAGCCTTTATGCGGCAACCAAGCTTTCATGTTTTCTGACAGGAACCCAGTTAGCAGTAAAGAATGATGTTGCCTTTTCCTGGGCACGAATATTTTATCCCTATGGCCCCAAGGAAAACCCAAAACGTCTGGTGCCCGGAGTAATTAGTTCATTAAAGGAAGGTATCCCCTTTCCTTCTACTACCGGTGAACAGATACGCGACTATATTCATGTTTGTGATGTTGCATCTGCTTTTTCTACTTTGTTAGAAAAAAAGGCTGACGGAATATATAATATTTCAAGCGGATCTCCTGTGTCCATTCGACAGTTGCTTGAAACAATAGCAGAACTGATGAATAAAAAAGATTTAATTCAGGCAGGCGCAATCCCCTACAGGAAATGGGAGCCTCCTTTTATATGTGGTGATAACACACAATTGAAAAATCTTGGATGGACTCCGGAATATTCGTTGTATGACGGTTTAAAAGGCACAATAAATTCATTTTAGTATGATCCTTCCTAAAATATACACAGTATTTAATGAATAAAATAAAAGTACTTCACATAACGCCCCATTTTGGCGGCGGAGTTGGCAGTGTACTGATGTCACTTGTTTTAAATCTTCATAATATGGATGATTTTGAACACGAAATTGTAAGTCTTGAATACGCCAATGAAAAAGCGAAAAACTGGAGCAGTACAAGCGGAATAAAAATATATGACATAATATCTCCCGTTGATAAAGGGCTGCATGATAAAATGCAAGGTGTTGATATTGTTCATATCCATTTCTGGAACCACCCGCTTTTATATCAACTTCTGCATTCTTTTTCAGGCAGAAAAGCCCGTGCTGTAATGTGGAGCCATGTTAACGGGCATTATGCACCTTATTTATTTAATGATGCGATACTGGACTTTCCCGAAATATTTGTCACTGCAACCGATTTCAGCCTTACACAAAAAAATATCACAAAAAGAAGCATTGACTGGCAAAGCAGCCATATACGATCAATTCCCTCATGTTCCGGCCTGAACAACTTTGATAAAATAGAACCAATTCCACATGACACTTTTAACATTGGCTATACAGGCACAGTTGATTACTGCAAGATCCATCCTGAGTTTATAGATATGCTCAACGAAATTGATATACAGAATGCCCGTTTTATAATCGTAGGTGGAGACTCCCATAAAAGCATGGAAGAAGAAGCCCGAAAAAAAGGGGGTATTGATAAGTTCAGATTTACCGGGAAAGTTCCTGATGTTAAAAAATACCTGGCAGAATTTGATCTATTTGCCTATCCCCTGCGAAGAGAAAACTACGGTACAGGAGAACAGGTTTTAATAGAGGCAATGAGCGCTGGAATTCCACAGGTTGTATTCGCAGGCGGCCCGGAGGAATATATTGTTCAGGACAATCTTACAGGTTTTGCTGCAGACAGCAAAAAAGAATTCATTGATGCATTGCAAATGCTATACAGTAATGATGATTTACGAAAAAAGATGTCGGATGCATCAAAAAAATATGCAAAAGAAAACTTTACCATAGACAAATCAGTAGTAAGCTGGGCGAACGTATACCAGGAACTTCTGTCCCGCCCAAAATCAGAATGCATATTCAATATATCAGAGCACACAGATTCACCTGTTTCACTGTTTCTGACGGGACTGGGGGAGTGTGACGCATCCTGCATATATAAAGACATACTTAAATATTACCCTGATGATGTACCCTATGTAGTACGTGAAAAAGCATCACAACTGCCCCTGGTTTTTAAAGGCAATACAAGAGGAAGCATAAAACACTATAATGCTTTTTTTGATGATGAAAAATTAAAATACCTGGAAAAATACGGAACCTTACAATGATACATCTCTCTACCCCTGTTAATTTATCCAGAGTATGCCCTGTCTGCAGCAGCAACAGTACTTTCTTAATGGGCAACATCAAGTATGCGCTTTATGATGATTACCCCATAAATGATAATATAAAACTGGTCTCCTGCAGCAGATGCGGAATGATCTTTTATGAGACACCTTCCACTGAGGCTGACTATAATGATTACTATAAAAAACACAATTATTACTACACAACAAAAAGCCAGGGTATGGGCGGGGATACAGAAAAAGACCGGAGCCGATTTTTGAGCTATATCAGGCTTGTTGAAAAACATGATATTCCTGGTAATAAAATCATTGCAGATATTGGATGTGCAAAGGGCGGCCTTTTAAAGACACTCCAGGAAAAAGGATATACCGGCCTGTGCGGTGTTGATTCACTGGAAGCAAATATAAATCTATTACAGGAATTGGCCATTGCTGACGCTAGAACAGGTACAGCAATAGATGTTCCTCTGCCTGATGCATCATGCGGTATAGTATTTTTAACCCACACTATTGAGCATGTATTCAACCTTAAAAAGGCCATGTCTGAACTTAACAGGATTCTTGATACCGAAGGTATTGCGTACATAGAAATCCCTGATGCGGCCAGATACCCGACATATGTAGATGCCCCTTTATATGATTTTTTTCATGAACACATCAATCACCTTGATAAACCGGCACTTGAAAACCTTATCAACACAAACGGGTTCAAATGTCTTGAAATCGGCAACAAGTCTTTTGACGGCACGGATAATACAACAGAGGAATGTCTTTACTGCATTATAAAGAAAGATGGATCCAGGCAGGAGATTAAACCTGATTTTACATTAACAGAAAAATGGCATGATGCTTTATTCAGGACACCCAAACCAGTAAAAAAATTCCTGGAAGATTATGACAAATCGCATCCCGTATATATATGGGGATTATCATCCTATATGTTATACCTCCTTGCTACTTACCTTTTTCCCATATGCTGTATTGCAGGTCTCCATGACTCTGATGAATATAAACAGACACAGAAAATCAGAAAGTATAAAATAAACTCGCCTGAAGTTCTGTTCCAACTGGAGAAACAGGCTGTCATAATAATACCAACAGGTTCATACTCTTCAAAGCTTAGAGACCTGCTCCGTGAGGGTAAATTTAAAGGTGATATTTATCAGTTGTAGTAAGAGAAATTTAAATGGCTGAAATAAAACCAAATGTAGATACCAACAGACAGAACCTGGCAGACATCATTCCTCTCCCCGTTCCTTTCACGATCTATATAGAACAGACCAGGGTATGTAATCTAAAATGCTACTACTGTATTCATTCAACCAGGGACGATGAAAACGGCGAATTCAAAAAACTTGGATATGAAGTAAAGCACATGGCTTCAGAGGATTACAAAAAAGTAATCAGTGAACTTGCAAGATTTCCTTCGAGGAGCATTAAGAGAATTGTTTTTTCAGGACTTGGGGAACCTCTTGCAAACCCTCTTTTACCTGATTTTATTAAAATGGCTGCAGACAGTAAAATAGCAGACAGGGTGGAAGTAATAACAAACGGACTTCTGCTAAACAACGATCTTTCTCAAAAAATGATAGAGGCCGGCATTACAAATATAAACATCTCTATACAGGGCATAAGCCCAGAGCAGTATGAAAAAACATGTGGTAAAAAACTGGATTTCAATAAATTTCTTGCAGCTCTTGAGTATCTTTACAGGATAAAAAGCCGTGCTCAAATTTATATAAAAATTATTGATGCGGCCTTTGAAAAAGAAACAGATAAAGATGAATTTTACAAATTATTTTCACCCTTTGCCGATAGGGTATATGTGGAACACATTGTTCAGATGCAGCAGCAGCACGATAAAATAAAAAACCAGGTAACCCCTTCAAAAAATATGTATGGAGAAGACTGTCCTGTAGACAGAAAGGTATGCGGACAATGCTTTTATTTTTTACAGGTAGGCTGTGACCTTGATGTGTTCCCCTGCTCAATACCCGGGCTGAGGAAAGGCTTTTCCATAGGGAATTTAAATAAGAATTCTATTCTGGAAATATGGAATGGGAAAAAAAGAATGTCTTTTTTAAAGATGATGCTCAAACTGGAAAAAGAGAAAATGCCTGAATGTAAAACCTGCGTTTGCTACAATGTTATAACTGATGAATCCGAATACCTCGATGATAAAGCCCCTGAACTAATGAATAGACTCTTTGGGAGAAATGAGCATGTCTGAAATCAAACCTATCTATGATGATAACAGGGTAAAGCTGGCAGACGTTGTTCCCCTTAATACCCCATACAGTGTTTATTTATCCCCGACAAGTGCATGCAATTTTAAATGTATCTACTGTGCCCATTCTCTTGGACTCTCGGAGATGATAAAACGATATGGTTTTGTAAAAGAGACCATGACACTTGATACATATAAAAAGGCTGTTGAGCAGTTAAGCCGGTTTCCTGAAAAAATCAAACTTTTATCCCTGACCGGTCATGGTGAGCCCCTTCTTAACAAGAACATTGCCCAAATGGTCAAGATTGCAAAAGAAAGCAATGCTTTTGAAAGAGTGGAAATAATAAGCAATGGTTCGCTTTTATCAAAAGACATGTCAAACAATTTAATATCCAGCGGATTGGATACTATAAAAATTTCCATGCAGGGAATATCTTCTTTAAAATATAAAGAGATATGCAAAGCCAAAATAGACTTTGAAAGATTCATGGAGAACATTAACTATTTTTACAAAAATAAAAAGAAGACAAACCTGTTTATAAAGATCCTGGATATAGCTCTTGAAAAAGATGAGGAAGAAAAATTCTATGATCTTTTCTCAGGCTGCTCAGACAGGATGTTTATTGAAAAGGTACAAAAGACCTATGACGGGGTAAAAGCCACAGACGGTCTGGATATCAATTATGACAGACAGGGCCGTGTAATAAAAAAAAGGAAGGTATGCCCCCTTGCCTTTTTCATGCTGGGAATACAGCCAAATGGCAATGTAAAACCATGCGACTCTGTTTATATACCGGCTGTGTTCGGCAATGTTAATTCTGGTTCCATTACGGATATGTGGCATAGTAAAAGGCATCTTGATTTCTGGAAGCTTCAGTTAACAAAAAAGCGTTACACTAATAAGTACTGCAGTGTCTGCTGCGCCCCTGACGATGTATCCCAGCCGGAAGATGTTCTGGATGAATACGCCGATATTATTTTAGAAAGATTACCAGAATGAATGCAGAACGGATAAACGGGCAGTCTGTAGGCGGAAAACGTACCAGGCTTGCAGAGGTCATACCCCTTGCTACGCCTTTTCTGGTGCAGATTTTTCCGGCCTATGTCTGCAACTTCAAGTGCAGCTACTGCATCCATTCTCTGCCAAAAAAAGACAGGGGGTTTATTGCTGACAAAACCATAATGGATTTTGATTTGTATAAAAAGTGCATTGATGACTTGGTTCAATTTCCACAAAAGATAAAAATGCTTCGATTTGCGGCAACAGGTGAGCCATTGCTCCATCCTCAAATTGCAGAAATGATTAAACATGCAAAGGATAAAAAAGTCGGAGAATCTTTAGAGATTGTTACAAATGCCTCTCTTTTAACAAAAGAACTGTCTGATGATTTAATAGACGCAGGATTGGACTGGCTGAGAATTTCAATTCAGGGTCTGTCATCACAAAAATATAAAGCAATCTGCGGTGTAGATATTGATCTTGATGAGTTTACAGAAAACATCAGATATTTTTATAAAAACAGAAAAGAATGCAAGGTTTATATCAAAATCATAGACTGTGCGTTAGAAGAAAATGAGGAAGAAAAATTCTACGATATATTTGGCAGTATCTGCGATAAAATAGCCATAGAACACCTTAACCCGGCTGTACCGGAAATTGATTACACAAAACTGAGTGACACACCTCTAACCATCACACAGAATGGAAATGCAGTACAAAATGCTGAAATATGTCCGCAGCCTTTTTATATGCTTCAGATTAATCCGGACGGAAATATTGTACCCTGCTGCAGCATGCAGACAGCCTTTGTTTGCGGCAATGCTGAAGAGGAGAGCATATTTGATGCATGGAACGGAGGAAAGTTTAAAAAATTTCAACTCGCCATGCTGAAAAATAAAAAAAATTATATCTGCAAAAAATGTGAAGTTTATAAATTCGGAATGTTTGAAGAAGATGTTTTGGATGGTAGAGGATATGCTATTATTGAAAGATTAAGGATGTGATTTTATAAATAGTGCTCCAAGTATTAAACTGACTACACATGTGGATATATCAGATAATAATCACAATAAAAATGAGGTATCAATGGCATTAAGTAATGATAAAAAATCACCTATATTAGAAAATCGAAAAAATTTATCTGATGTTGTCCCCTTAGATACACCTTATTCAGTAACACTACACCTAACAACAAGGTGCAATTCCAGGTGTATTTTTTGTAATCTTCACTCTTCCACATCTCCCAAATTTATAGCTGAAGATATGAAATATAAACTTGCTATAAAAGTTATTGATCAACTTAAAAAGCATAGCAAAAAAATCAAAACGATTCACATCTCAGGACTCGGAGAACCATTACTTAATACGGATATCGCCCAAATAGTCAGGTATGCAAAAAATGCAAAAATTACAGAAAATATTGACTTAATAACAAACGGCATTCTATTAACGAAAAAAAGAGTTGATGCTCTATTGGATGCTGGTCTTGATACATTTCGTATTTCAGTAAATGGGCTAACCAGTCAAGACTATCTTAAATACACAGAGTCTACTGTATGTTATGACAAGTACATAAGACAGCTTGAATATCTCTACAACAATAGAAAAAATGCTACCATTTATATAAAAATAATGGATTTTATGGTTAACACATCAGAGAATAAAAAGAAGTTTGAAAAAATTTTCACACCAATTGCAGACGATATTTCGATAGAATATTATAACGATCTCCCGGGAGAATATAAAGCAAAAGGTAAATTATTACCTAGTAAATTAACCCAACGCGGCGAGATCCTCAATCCAGTAAAGTGTTGTCCTTATCCATTCTATTCTTTAACAGTTTTACCTAATGGAGATATAGCTCCATGCCCCAATCATAAAAGAATAATCTCAAATATTAATGATTTACAGGATAAAGAGACAATACTTTGGAATAGTCCGGCATTGAACAGTTTTCGTATTGAAATGTTAAAAAAATCATTAAGCGGTATCGATGGCATATGCAGAACCTGTGTCTTCGCCACATCAAGTTGCGCATATAATGCCAATAATATCGATGGTGAACGCAAAAGGCTTTTAGAGTATTATAAGCCCTCCCATCAATAAGTATGATAAAGAACAGAGCTGATGAAAACAGAAAGAATAATAAAAGATAAGCAAATTAGTTCATTTATAAGAGATTTCTCTAAAAATTTTCAGCACGCAAAAAATAAAAAAATTGCACTATATGGAATAGGCAATAATACATATATTTTAACAAAATACTGCAAAAATGATTTTTCTTTTACCGCGCTTTTAGACAGAGACCCAGAGAGTACAGGGTTGAAGATAAATGGTGTTCCGGTAACAACATTGGATGATGTAAATAAGTTTGCAGATTTGATAATAATAATCTCAAATGAAAACTATTGGGAAGTAATCGCCAATCGAATCAAAAAACAGACTGAAAAGTTTAATATACCTGTATATTTTCAAGATGGATCAAAACCGGAAATTAAAAACATTGATTATAAAAATGATTCCTATTGGGAACTGACAAAAAATAAAATTATTTGCAGCATAAACGATAGTGATATCATCTCTTTTGATATCTTTGATACTCTTCTCATGAGAAAGATTCTCACTCCTGAAGATATTTTTTATGTAATTGAAAAAAAAGTTTATAACTTATACGGAGAATCATTTGATTATGCACGGTCAAGACGATACGCTGCGACTAAATTACAACAGACGATAGGATTATTTACATTTACATTAAATCAGGTATATGACCTTATGGTTAAGGACTTTGGCCTACCCGTTAGGTATAAAGAGGATATCTGCAATCTTGAAATAGAAACTGAAAAGCAATTTCTTACACGAAGAAAAGATGTAGTTGACCTCTATAATTATGCATTATCATCAGGTAAACCTGTTTATCTTATATCAGACATGTACCTGCCGAAGGATGTTGTTGCTTCGATCCTTGAAAAAAATCAGATCTCAGGCTACAAAAAGCTATTTCTTTCCTGTAATCAGAGGGCGGATAAAAATTCTGGTCAATTGTGGCAAATTCTTTATTCGGAAGCTTCAGGTAAAAAGATTCTTCACATTGGAGATAATCCTAAATCAGACGGAGCTAGGCCAGAGGAATGCGGTATAAGCCCAATAATTTTAAGATCTGCCTATGACCTGTTTCGCACTTCATCAATATCTTCATTATTACCTCGAGCTAGAGACATGCAAGAAGAAATCATGATGGGACTAATCATGGAAGCACTTTTTAATTCACCTTTTGCGTTATCCCATACATTGGGAGAGGTTACATTTGTAGATACCAGAATATTGGGATATACAGCATTCGGTTCTGTAATATGCGGCTATCTTTTGTGGCTGATTTCAATAACCCAAAAGGAATCGATTAAAAACATTCTCTTTTTTGCGCGTGATGGGTTACTGCTGTTACGGTACTACAATCTACTTATAAAATTATTAAATATTAAAAATGCAGCAAAGGGTATTTATTTTAAAACATCACGCAGGGCAGTCACTGTCCCGTCACTTCATTCAGAAAATGATATCAAACAATTAGTTGAGCTTGCCTTTACCGGTTCCTTTAAGGAATACCTCCAAATAAGATTTGGTATATCAGTTCGCAGTGATGATCCACATAAGGATTTGATGATAAACACAAAAACGGAAGAAAGCAGGGTTATAAATTATCTTGCCCCCTATAAATCGGAAATCCTTAAATCAGCGTCAAAGGAGCGAAAAGCTTATCTTAAGTATATTGATTCATTAAACCTGGATTTACCAAACACTGTTTGTGCAGATACTCATTATAATGGAACAAACCAGTACTACCTGGGAAAATTACTAAGAAGGCAGTTACAGGGATACTACTTTTGCGCACGTACAGGAGGCTCAAACCCATACGGAATTGGTCACTGCATGCATGGGCTATATCAGGGGAAGGGCGATTTACAGACTGCTGAACAAAGCAGTGTAATGAGAAAAAAACTGATAATTGAATCAGTGATGGCATCCCCGGAAGGTATGTACCTTTATTGCAAAGAAAACGGCAAATTTATTCAGGCAAAAGGCAAAATGAATCAAAAGAGCTATAAGGATAAGATCGGTATACATCAGGGTATAGGAGCATTTATCAAAGAACTGGTTTCTCTTTTACCCAATCCTATAGAAAACCTTATAGATCCACACATTATTGAAGAATGCTTCGGTACATTCTTTTCCAGCAAATGTAATATTGACAGTTCAATAACAGAAAATTTTTATGCAGATGATTCATTTTCATTCAACAAGGATATTCCCATATGGGAATAAATCTGGATAAGAGGCGATATGAATACAGAAAAAAATGAAGATCAAATTATCAGCCAAAGAGCTATAGGCCAACTTATTAATCAATTGTCATCCAAAAAGATTGTTATCTATCCAGCTGGTAAACTCGGCCAACAGTTACAAAAAACCCTTTCTGAATACGATATAGACATAGATTTTTTTGTCGATAGAGCGTATGAGAGATTAAAATCGATCAACGGGATTGTTGTCAATTCGCCTGACACGCTGAGTGAACTGGATTCCCGATTTCAGGTCATAATATCAGTTAATTGGGACACCCAGTTCGAGCATCTAAAACAAGTAGTGCTGGAAAAAAATCCTGAACTACAAATACACGATGGCTGGATTCTCAATCAAAAATTAAAGATGCCCATTTGTTTGCTCAGAACGAAAGAAAATAAAGCTATCGATATATTCGAATGTGAAAATTGTGGTTTTGAACGCCATCACTGTCAAGTAGCTTCTGAGTGTCTCAAAGAAATGGGAAATCATGCTGATTTTGAAAATGACAGTCGTAGTAAATCTTTTGACTGGTTTGGATGTATTGTTAGTCAAAAGTGTACATTGAGGTGTGAGCATTGTTGTGAACAGGTTCACCTTCTAAAAGACAAAGATTTTGCACCTATAGAATCTATTCTGGCGGATGTGAAACAAATAGCTGATGCTTCATATTTCCTAAATTTTGTGGAATTGATTGGCGGAGAACCTTTCCTGCACCCACAAATAGAGGATTTGGTAGAAGGATTGCTGGAGATTGAAAACATTGGTTATATAAAATCTTTTACTAATGGTACTATTGTACCATCGGATCGATTATGCGAGATTATTAATAATCCTCGCTTTATGCTTCAGGTATCAAATTATGAAAAGGTAACGTCCGGACAATTATTTAATAATATTATTGCAACTAAAAAAAAGCTGAATGAGCATGACATTCCTTTTATTTTTACCAATACCTCTGAGTGGCTTGATATAAAAGATTTCAAGAAACACGAT
>JASFHE010000086.1:0-14178 GCA_050123415.1 Desulfobacteraceae bacterium
TTCTACAATTTCCGCGGATACTCCATTCCGAACCAACGTCGATGTTTTCATGCGCAGTCCCTCCTTTTGGCTTTTGGGTAGCATGAAAACATTATAATAGGTGTTTTAGCATTTGCCAAGCCCCTTATAAAATGCTGTCCGCCGGGAATCCCGGTTCATCGGTTTGGCAGGGTGGTTGATTTTTAAGAAGCCATTGTTCACCCTCTTCATAATCGCGAAAAACCATAAATTGATGGGGGATTTTTCCATCTGAAAGCATTTCGAACATTCTCCCCAGGCCATACTGCAAATTGCCGGAAACTATTAATGCCGAACGGCAATGGTCGCGTTTTTTAAAGCTTCTCCTGATTTTAACTACTTCTCTAACCAGCTGAAAGTTGGCAAAGGAAAAATCAGCTTTTCGGATATCCCATACAGCTCTTACATTTGGGGGATAATCCGTCGAGTTTGTTATTGTTTCCAGTGTCGAAGAGAATTCATTAAAATCCGATATTCCTGATACCGTAATATTGAGCATCTTCCTGTTTTGATCATATTTAATATCAATCATCCCGGTCCCTCTCCTGCCCTTGATTATTGAATAAAAAAACACTAAACAATCAGATACAAATTTTATGTAGTGGAATTTATAACCTTTTATTTCCTCCATATATCCGGTTTATATTTCATATCTCTTCCTTTTTAAAATTAAAATGTAATGTCAAATACCGTATTAATGGTTTGATTTCTTTTCCGGAAGCTTTTTGTCCAGTTCCTCTCTCACCGCATAGGCGATTGTTTCCATTAAATAAGGCTTTTTTATATAGGTTCCTGCACCTAGGTCCAAAGCTTTTTTTATGCGTTCTGTTTCAGAGAAGCCGCTCAGAATAATAACTTTCTGTTCAGGTCGCAGTTCGAGGATTTTTTTATATGTATCGAGTCCATCCATTCCCATCGGCATAACCATATCGAGTATCACCAGATCTGCATGTTGTTTTTTTATAAACTTCAGCGCTTCTTCACCGTTGGCTTTTGTTGAAACCAGATAGCCCAGCATGGACAGTATTGAAGAGGCTATATTTCTCTGTTCCTTCACATCATCAACAACAAGAATGGATTCTCCCTTTCCCGGTTGAAGAGTGGCCGGTGGTTTGTCTTTTTTAAGAGGCAACGTTTTTTCTGTTTTTGGAAAATACAAATGAAAAGTGGTTCCCCTGTTTTTTTCACTATCTAAAACAATATGACCATTATGATCTTCAACAGTATTCAAGACCACTGTCATTCCGAGGCCGGTTCCACTTCTTCCCATCTCTTTTTTTGTGTAGAAAGGCTCAAATATCCTTTCCTTGTCTTCTTCCGAAATTCCCTCACCTTCGTCAGATACTGACAATACGACATACTCTCCCGGTTTGATCTCTTTACAACCGCTGTTATCTCCGGAGACTTTTTTATTTGATGTCTTTATTTTTATGTTCCCTCCATCTGGCATTGATTCTGCTGCGTTGGATATAAGGTTTGTCAATGTTTTTGAAAGATGTAACGGGTAACCATCCATATTCCAATTGTATTCTTCCAGATCGAGCTGTACATTAGCCTTGGGGTGAAAAGTCATTATTCTTTCAACCTCAGGGCTTATAATACATTCAGTAATTATTTCATTAAGATTTAAAACTTCCTTTGTGGCGACTCTTCTTCTTGAAAGCGTCAGGAGATCCTGGGCTATTGCCGCTGCTTTAAGCCCTGATTTCTTTATTGTTTCAAGAGGAGCCCTGATTTTATTATCCTTTGGAAGGCTGGCTAACAGAAGTTCAGGATAATTTATTGAAGCTGCCAGCACATTATTTAAGTCATGTACAACTCCTCCGGCTATTATTCCGACAAGTTCCATTTTTTGTGCCTGTTCAAGACCTGTCTTTAGATTCGACTGTTCCTTCAGGGCTTTTTCAAGCTCTTTGTTTGCTTCAAGGAGTTTATTGTTCTGTTTGTTCAGGTCTTGAACCAGTGAAATCAACTGATTGTTTATTGTAGAAATGAGCATGACTATAAGCCCTGTGATAGCGAGCATTCCAATAACAGAGGTAACCCATGAACCGGGCGAAGTCAGGTATTCGATAACATCAGGATGAAATGTTATTATTCCCCTGGTAACCGCAAAACCAAGAAAGGAAATGGCTGCGGCACTGATTATCACTGCAATAATACCAACCCTCCTTCCCCAAAAAACCGTGGACAGGATGCTGAATACTAAAAGCCCCCCTATTCCGTGTCCGAGAAGTCCAAGAGAAGATAATCCTGTCAGAGATAAAATAAAGATTATACTTATAAGGAATGTGGTTTTTGAGGTCTGGGGCAAATATTGTCTGAAAACAGCAATTCCTACTATAGAAAGATAGGCCGCTATATGGACAATCATGAAATTGTGCCATCCCTGGAATATGGTTCTTGCCAGAGATATTATTAGTAACACAAAGCCTATATAAACAAGGCTTTTTATTACGCATGTAAGTTGTTCTTCCCGGATTTCTTTCATCGCATCGGTATTACTGCTCATGACCACCTCATCATCAGTTACCAGATAGAATTTTTAGGATTTGAACTTTGAGAAAGTGCTTATTAAGTATGGACCAGTGCATACCTTTATTTTCAGGTTTTTTTATCCGGTCAATTTTTTTCTCCTCTTGCTGTTATCAAAGTTGTTGTAATAATTAAAAACATTGAGCAAGTTAACGTTATGCCATCCCGAAAAAAATTAGCATTCTAATGCAGAACTGAAGTTGCTGTGAAACATGCTCTGTTATTTTCAATTATTAGATTAAGGCTGGCAATTATTTCCTCTCTTTTATGTTCGGGTATATTATCCCATTCTTCAATTATATACAAGGCTGTTTCCAGTCCTTTAAAAAGAGCTGTATTCAAATCCATTAACGCATTGATATGTCGAACTAAATTAATATCCATTTGGTTCCCTCATTATTGTACCCATAGAGACCTCTTCCGGAAGATGTCCATATCCTGACAGTTTGAGTCGTTCTTGAGATAATTTGGAATGGTTTACCCTTTGAGAGGAGTTGTTACGAACAAAAAGGACATCTGAAATTATTCCAAAAACAGCAAATATGTCTGCAGGAAACGGATCTCATGGGCAGCTCAGGCTTATAACAATAAAAAGTAAAAATCACGTGATCAGGTAATATATTCGATTTCCATAATGTTCTCTGTTTCTTATATCGGAATTAGTATATCACTACTTAAAAATTTTTTCTCGAATGTAAACGCATCTTTTTCTGGTGTATCCTGAATGATTGAGGCTGTCCGTAGAAACATAACAGCATTCGGGAAACGACCTTCGCTTTCCTTGTAAATCCAATTATCAGTCGGTTCGAATTTTCATGAAATCATTTTACTGTTGATTATTTCCCTTATCAGAGGTTGTATACAATTTGTTGTGTATGTTAATAGATTATGATACAAAATGTTAGTTCCTGTACATATTAAATAAAGGCTTTATGGCAATTAAAAATTCAGCTGTCCGGCATAAATCAAAATGCCTCAAAAAACACATCCCGTATAATCAGGATTTGAAACAAAGGAAAATTAATTAATGATCAAAAAGAAAGAGAAGACATTTGTCCTTGATACAAATGTTATTCTGCACGACAGTTCCTGTATTTACAGTTTTGAAGAAAATGATGTTGTTATCCCCATAACCGTTCTTGAAGAGCTGGACCAGTTTAAAAAGGGGAACTCCTCTCTTAATTACCATGCAAGGGAATTTTTGAGGAACCTTGATTCCCTCAGCGGTGATCTGATGTTTGAAACCGGCGTGGACATTGGGAACGGTCATGGGAAAATAATGATAAAACTTGAACAGGAATTCCACCCGGATCTCAAGCTAAATTTTTCACCGCAGAAACCGGATCATCATATTCTTAATATCTGCTATCATCTATACAGGGACAATCCAGCAAGGAAGGTGATACTTGTATCAAAGGACGTAAACCTTCGCATGAAGGCCAAGTCCGTTAACCTGAAGGCCCAGGATTATACAACCGACCATGTTAAAAATGTTTCGGCGCTTTATGAAGGAATAAGGGTTGAAGAAAATATTCCTTCGGAACTTATTGATACGATATATCAGAAGCCCTTTGAGATAGATCCTGCTGAATTAGAATTTGAAACCGGACTTTTACCTAATGAGTTTCTAATCCTCAAGAATGGAAGAAAATCCGCTCTTGGAGTATTTGATCCCTCTCTTGAAAAAATTAGACGCATAGATAAACGGACTGTATACGGGATCACCCCGCGCAATGCCGAACAGATTTTTGCAATGGACGCCCTTTTAAACCGGGACATTAAACTTGTATCTCTGTCAGGTAAGGCAGGTACAGGAAAAACCCTTTTAACACTGGCAGCAGGCCTTGAAAACCATCGCCATTACAGGCAGATGTTCCTTGCCCGGCCAATGGTACCGTTAAGCAACAAGGATATCGGGTATCTTCCCGGAGATATCAAATCAAAGCTCGATCCATACATGCAGCCTTTATATGACAACCTGGGGGTTATCCAGAACCAGTTTGACCGGACAGATAAAAACCATAAAAGGATAAAGGAATATCTCGAATCCGAAAAGCTTGTAATCTCTCCACTTTCCTATATCAGGGGAAGAAGCCTTGTTAAGATATTCTTTATTGTAGATGAGGCACAGAACCTTACCCCTCATGAAGTAAAGACAATTATTACCCGTGCAGGCGAAGGAACAAAGATTGTCTTTACAGGTGATATCTTCCAGATAGACCATCCCTATCTTGACAGGCACTCAAACGGTCTCTCATATCTTATTGAAAAGATGCAGGGGCAGAAGATCTATTCACATATTACGCTTCAAAAGGGAGAACGTTCTGAACTTGCTGAACTTGCCAGTGATTTGCTTTAGATAATTTATTGAGTACATGGAAAACAATTTAAAACCATTTCCGGCAGGAAAAATGTATGCCGAATATCTTTTGTCACCGAAAAATCCTCTTATTTTTCCCCTTTATGGTGATTTAAAAGGCTTGCCTCCAATAAAAATATATGTGGGAGATAAGGAAATTTTAAGGGATGAAGCATTTCAGTTTTTACGTGGCAAGGTACATAGTTAAATTATATCAGCTGCTCAATGCCTTTCTTATTGTTTGTGACAGGGCGTCAAGTACGAACGGTTTCATCAGGAATGCTTTTATCCCGAGGTCTTCAACCTTTTTTTTTGTTGTAATATCGCTGAAACCCGTGCAAAGGATTATTGGAATATCCTTACGTATTTTGAGAAACAATTCGGACAGGTCAACGCCTGAAAAAACAGGCATTTCAATGTCGCTTAGCACAAGGTCAAAATCCATTGGCCTTGTCCGAAAAAGATTTAAGGCAACCTGACTTTCCCTGATTGCCGTTACCCTGTAACCAATTTTTTTAAGCTGCTCAACGCCAATTTCCAGAAGCGTTGAATCATCATCAATAAACAGGATATGTTCTTTGCCCCCCACAGGGATTTCAGGCGGCGGCAAAACTTCTTCTATTTTCCCTTCAAAAATCGGGAAAAAAACGCTGAAAACTGTTCCCTTGCCGTACTCACTTTGTACAGTAACAGCGCCTCCCGAACTTTTCACTATACTTTGCACAACCGAAAGACCAAGCCCGGTTCCTCCTCTCTCCTGCCTGGTAGTAAAATAAGGATTAAATATCTCTTCTAATTTATCTCTCTTGATACCGGTACCGTTGTCAATAACTTCAAGTTTTTGATACATTCCGGGTGAAAGGTTATACAATAGCGGATCTTCAGTTTTTTCAACAGGGGAATCTGATAACCTTACCTCGATAGATCCATTATTATCCGGCATAGCATGACTTGCATTTGTACAGAGGTTGATTAAAACCTGATAAATCTGTGTGGGATTTGCTATAATAAGAGATTCACTTTCAAGCTGCTGTTTCATTTCGATACCTGCCGGAAAAGATGAACTTAATAGTTTCGTTACCTCCTGCACAATAGTACATACCTTAAGGGGTTTTTTATCCATGCCTGCCTGCCGGCTGAAGGTGAGGATCTGGTTGATGAGCTCCTTTGCTCTTTTACAGGCCGTGAGAATCTGGTCTAAATTTACTTCTCTGGGTAATCCTTCATGGATGTCCAGAAGGGCCAGTTCGGCATGAGCCATTATTGCCATAAGAATATTATTAAAATCATGGGCAATGCCTCCGGCCAGAGTGCCAAGCGCCTCCATTTTTTGTAACTGTACTATCTGTTTTTCAAAGCTGTTAAGTTTTTGTTCAGCATATTGACGGCCTTTGATTTCAGTTTCCAGTTTTTTATTTGTCTCTTCCAGCTGGACTAGCTTGTCTTCAAGCTTGTGAATAAGTGCTTGATTATATTGCTTCAGGTAAACTTCTTCCTCAGGGTTTTCAAATGGGGGCGCATCCCCGCTAGCTCCCTCAGTGTCTTTTATAACATTCTCTGTAATACGGAGTAGCTCATCAGTATCCATGGGCTTGATGATAAAACGTTCTGCTCCAAGGCTGAGGGCAAATTTTTCATCCTCGGGTTCAGTGTATGTTGCTGTATAAAAAACAAAGGGTATTTTTCGCAGTTGTTCATCTGATTTCCATTCCCGGCAAAGAGAAAATCCGTCCATAACAGGCATAAGAATATCAGATATAATCAGATCAGGGGGATTACCCTTTGCCTTTCTCAGGGCCTCTTTTCCATTTATTGCAGTTTCAACACTATATCCGTTTTTGGAAAAGAGAACCTCTGCCATATAAAGATTCTGCTTATTATCATCTACAATAAGAACTTTTTTCATACAGTTATTCCTCAAAAAAGATTTTTTCCTAAATAAAATTCTTTACCTCATCAATAAAGGTGGACGGATTTATAGGTTTTTCAATGTATCCTGTGCAGCCGGCCTCTATGGCCTTTTCCCTGTCACCTACCATGGCGTATGACGTGACGGCTATTATGGGGACGGATTTCATTTCTTCAGTCTGGCGTAACCTTCGTGCAACCTCGTAACCATCCATGCGCGGCAATTGAATATCAAGCAATACAAGGTCAGGCTTCTCCCGGCAGGCAAGATCAATACCTTCTTTACCATCCATGGCTTTTAATACCTTAAAGTCGTTCTTTTCCAGAATAAAGTTCATCAGGTACATGTTCTGTTCATTGTCTTCTATGATAAGTACGGTTTGTTTCATTATTATTTTCCTCCTGCAGGGAGTGTGAATGTAAAAACAGATCCTTTTCCAGGGCCGTTACTGTGGGCACTGATCTCTCCGCCAAGCAGCCTGACCAGTTTTTTGCATATGGACAATCCCAGCCCTGTCCCTTCAAAACGCCGGGCCAGACCGGTTTCAATCTGCTGGAATGCCCTGAACAGTTTATTTCTGTCTTCCGGTGCGATGCCGATCCCTGTGTCTTTTATTGATGTAATAATCCATTCACCGTCAGATTCGCAGGAAATTTTAATGTTTCCTTTTTCGGTAAATTTGATTGAATTATTAACAAGGTTCAACAATATCTGCTCAACCCTGCGCTTGTCACTCCTTATATCAGATGTCAGAGGGGAGATGTTTGTTTCAAGCAAAAGCCCCTTTTTTTCTGCCATGGGTGAAACTGTCTTGATAACTGTATTAATTATATCACCAATATTAAATTTTTCTGAAGCTACATTAAGCTGTCCGGCCTCGATCTTTGAAAGGTCAAGCACATCATTGATAAGGCTTAAAAGGTGATGTGCACTGTCCTGAACCATACCAAGCTGTTTTGATTGTTCTTCATTCAGGGGGCCCACAAGTTCCTGAAGTATAATCCCTGTAAATCCGATTATGGAATTTAAAGGTGTTCTCAGTTCATGGGACATTGAGGCCAGAAAGGCAGATTTCAGCCTGTCGGATTCTTCTGCCCGTTCTTTTGCAATGGCCAGTTCCGATGTTCGTTCTGCCACTTTTAATTCGAGCTGATCATAAGCCTTTTTTAACTCTTCCTGGGCCCGTCTGCGTTCAGAAATATCTCTGATAATCACCTGGTCTGCCGGTTGGTCAAGATAGATCGTTCTGCTCGCATTTACTTCAGCGAAAATATTTTCCCTGTCTTTACGCAAAAATATGGTTTCATAAATGTTGTCAGGTACTTTACCGGATAACCTTCGCCTGTAAAGTTCTTCTATTTTGCCCCTTTCATCCGGGTGAAGATATTGTGTAAAAGGCTGACCTATAAAATCCTTTTCTTCCTCTCCTGATAATTCAACAGCGCTGGGATTTGCATACTTAATGAGACCATCCTGTAAAATAACAATACCGTCATTTGCCCTTTCAACCAGGTTGCGATACTTCAGCTCGCTTTCCTTTAATGCCTTTTCTACTTCCCGGCGTTCCCCTATTTCATCCTGGATCAGGGTCACCTGGATGGCATTTGCCACGGCAAGACCGATTGTCTTTCCAATTGACATGAGGGTTTCTTTTTCAAGCTCATCTATCGTATGCCTTGATTTATGGATAAGGTTCATGGCCCCGAGTACTTCATCCCGCGCAAGAATGGGGACCGAGTACACGCTATGCATATCTTCCCTGGTCAGGGCATCTCTTACACCAGGTTCCACGGTGTTATCTGTAGTGAGATCTATAATGGATACTACCTGTTTTGTCTTTACTGCCCTGCCTGTTAAAGAACCTTCAAGGGGCAGTATAGAGGCTTTTTTTAGGGTTTCTTCGTTAAAACCTTCAGCATAAAGCAGTTCGAGACATTCTTTCTTTTTATTAAGCAGGAAAAAAGCGACTGCCGGAGATTTACTGTATTTCATCATTGCATGAACAGCGCTTTCAGCAACCGTATTCATGTCCAGGGAACTGTATACAATGTCAGCAATCCTGTTTATTGCTGTCAGCTGCATCTGCTTTGCCTTAATTTTATCAAGCATCTGGTTAAAGGCATCGGTCATTTGCCCTATGGCATCTTTGCCATCGTACACAAGACGATGGTCAAAATCTCCTTTTCCGGCAAGCTCAGCCTGCATTGCCAGGCTGTTAACAGGTGTTCCTATTTTTTTAGCAGCCAGCAGGGCAAAAGCAATGCCTGAGCAAATTGAAATAATACTGACAAGCAGGACCAGCTGTTTAAATGTTGCCATTTTCCTGTGAACCTCATCAAATGTAAAAGCAATATAGAAAGAGGCGTACTGTCTATCATTGATTATAACAGGGGCTGACTGCATATATGATAATTCCGGTTTCATATAATTTGACGAAGAGGTATTAGTATTATCTGCCTCGTGTAACGATTGCATATCTTCCGGTAATTCCGATATCAGCCTGCCATCCATGGTATGGTTACTATGAGCGAGAATTCGATTGTCAGCACTATCCACAATAAGGGCAAACCGCACATCATCCATATTTCCGAGTCCATCTACAAAATTATCCAGCAGTTCCTTGTTATAGACAACAAAGCTGTGGGACAATGAAATACGGGTTAAATTGACCAGCGAATCTGCCCTGCTCTCAGCCTCCTTCAGCATAGCAGTTTCAAAGGAGCCCATAAGCATGAGAGACACAATAGCAATTATAAAAATAACAGGAAGGACAGAAGGGAACGTAAGCTTATACCACAGGCTTCGGTCTTTAAAGATGATCCGGAATATTTTCATTTGCCTGTTTCTCCCAGGAAAATATCGTGCATTTCCAGCATGCCGGTTATTGAAGGGACAAAATTCTTTACATTTTTTGTTACAGCATAATACTCCTGAGGAGCATAGCCGAATATCATAGGTGTCTCGTTAAAGAGAATTTCCTGTATTCTGTGTAAATTTTTTATTCTTGCTGATTCTGACATGGTTTTTTGCGTTTCTTCTATTATTATATCCAGTTCCCTGGATTTGAATCCGGAAAAATTGGCTGACCCTCCGCTTTTTAGCTTAGGGACGACAATACCCATCGGGTCCAGTGTAGAATTTCCCCATGATCCGACAAAGATATCCCATGAGGCATTTGGACCCGTGGTTTCCGGTTTTGTATCAGATACTATTTTTATTCTGGTTTTTAAACCCAGCTTTGTCAGATAAAGTGATATACCATCAGCAAAGAGAAGGTTGTTTTGATCCGTGTAAATCAATATAACATGATCTAAAGGAAATTCAGCGGCTATAAGAAGTTTCCATGCAATCTCAGGATCGTATGGGTGTGCTTTAAGTCCGGGATTATAGCCTGCCGCATTAGGCAGAAAGACAGTTGAAAGTGCATAGCCCTTTCCCATTAACTTCTGGTTAATTATTGTTTCAACATCCACTGCATAATTAAGTGCCCTTCTGACCAGGGTGTCTTTAAAATATGGACGGGAACAGTTTATGTCGGCAAAAATACACCTGGTTGCCGGGATACTGTGAATAACTATCTCTCCTGATGTCTTAAGTACAGAGATTAATTCCGGGGGAACATTAAAAAGAAGGTTGCATTCCTTTTTTTTAAGGAATGCGATCTGATCCAGGTAGGAAGGAAGTACTCGGAAAACGAGATATTTCAAGGGTGCAGCCTGCACCGGCGGTCGTTCAGGAGATCCACCGTAATAACCCTTAAAACGTTCAAGAATGATTTCTTTGTTTTTATTTCTATGAACAATTTTAAATGGCCCTGTTCCTACAGGTTTTTTATTGAATTTTTCCGGCCCAACACTTTTCATATATTTTTCGGGAATTATCTCCTGAAGAGAAAGCATAAGGGGCAGATTGGGCCAGGGATAGTCTGTTTTGATTTTTAAGGTATAGTCATCGATTACTATTACATCAGAAACTGCTGAAAAAAGACCTTTTCTCGGTGATGGTGGAAAACCGGGATAGGAATCATTGATAATTCTCTCCAGAGTAAAGGCAGCATCAGAAGCCTTAAACTCTTCACCATTATGGAATTTTACACCTCTATGCAAGCTGAACTCCCATTCGGTGTCATTTAAAAGACGCCAGCTTTCGGCAAGTTGCGGGATGACCCTGTTACCTGAATCCCTTGTAGTGAGACTGTCAAAGATGTTTTTTAAAACGATCTGGGTGATCCTGTTGCGGTGATTTACCGGGTCCAGGGTTTCAATATCTGCTGGAAGGCAAATGGTAAGGCTGTTAACCTCTTTAAAACTGTAAAATTCATCTTTCGCGGGAACGGTCTCTGCAATGAGCGGGAACAGACATATCAGGCAGATTGTTTTTCTGCACAGTCTTTTTTTTGTATTTTTTTCGGCCCTATAATAAAAATCAAACATAGCTGGCATAATAAATGTCTCAATCACAAATTGAAAAAAGTATTAAGGCCTTAAATATAAAAAAGGTAAAAAGTTAAAAATATTAGCAACTGATTTTTTATCTGGAACACGGTTAAGAACAATTGGAAAGAAATTATAAAATTTTGAATGAATAGTGTCAATTCATTGAAAAGTATTTATTATTGCGATGGTCTTGTGTATTGTGGGGCTTGTGTTTGCAACAATTGCTTACAGCATGAATAACAGGAATAAAAAGATAGTAAGAAAAAGCTGTCAGGCGGTTATGCGTAGCCTTTAAGCATCCTTCCCATACGGGAAGGATGCTTATGTTTTTATCTTTATATCTCGGCATATTTTTTCTTCCCTGATTATGTAAACAACTAAAAAGCTATTACTCGCGGTCATTTTTTTTCTTTATTAGTTTTTCCACAATTTCACGTATTTCAGGATTTATACGATCTAAAAATTCTTCTTGATCTTTTTCTTCCGTTTTCCAGTAGGTTATTGTCGATTTTACCGGTTCGAGAAGCTCAGTAATTGGAGTCATATTTTGTTTTTCCATTAATGTAAAAAAATCTTCACATATATCCACTACTTTTTTATCTAATACACTGATAAAAAATGTAAGATATAATTTTTCTATTATATTTTTCTCTGCTTTAGGGCTCTTATCAAGGGCTAAAAGAAAGATTTCACGAGCATGCCCATAATTCTGCGTGTTAATCTCGTAAAGGCAATAATATAATGAAGCTCGAACATAATTGGTAAAAAATAAATCTAAATTATCAACTTCGTTTTCTGCAGCTATTTCTGTTGCTTTCTGAAAATTTTTAACAGCGTGTTCAAAATAGGCTTCTTTTTCTATTTCTTTTGAAAGTGAGGCTAATTTAAGAAAAGCGTTTCCCTTATTTGTGTATAATAAAAAAATATCATCAGATAAATTATTTGATTTATCATATTTATCGGTTGCTTGTTTAAGAAGGTTTTCTTTTTCTTCGTCGTCTTTTAATTCCGATAAAAGAGCCAGAGAGTTACCCCAATTTGCATAACTTCTCGGATTACTCGAGTCAATATTTGAAGCTTTCTTGAATTGTTCTATTGCTAACAACAATAATTTCACTTTTTCATCATTTTGTTGCTCTTGGGAAAGCATACCAAAAGCTATTCCTAAATCAGTGATAACATCATGATCATCTGTCATTATTTTTTCTGAAATTTCAAAATTGTTAATAGCAGCTCTAATTAGCTTTTCTTTTGTTTTTCCTCTTTTATCTTTTCCTAATTTTAAATACATTAATCCCAAACCATATGGAATTATATAATCGTCAGACTTAATATTTTTTGCTCTTTGATATTTATCTATCGCTTCTCTTAATAAATTTTCTTTTTCTTTTCCTTTCTTTTTATCAGCATATTCAGCTAAAACACCTCCCAAAGCCACTAACGCTTCATAGTAATCAGGATTGAACTCTAATGCTTTTTCTAATCCTTCTATAATTTCTTTCGGTTTATTACCTTGAGAATCTAATAAATAAGATAGATTATAAAATAGTTCCGCTAATCTATCCTTATCACCTTCAGCTTCATAACGCTTGATCTGTTCATATAACAGTCTTTTTGCTTGCTCATAATCCTTTTTCTCAATGCATGTGCTTATAGCGACATCCATTATTAAAAACCCCATCTCTGGTTTTGGAGCAGCCTCAACCATGTATTCAAGGTGATCTATGAATCTTCCAGCCTCCTTTAATTTATTCGCTTCCGAATTTTGGGTGTAATTGGTTAGTAGCCGATTAGATTCTTCAAGCCATTCTTTTTCCGAATACCAGATACGGAGGAACTCTATAAAGAATTCAATTCTTCTCCTGTTGATTGGTGAAAACCGCATCTGGTGCCATATGCGGAAAACCCTTTCTGAGACCATGTAGTATGTTGTTTTTCTTTTTTTCTGTGGTGCTTTGGAAACGAAGCCGAGGGTGCTGAGCCTGTTCAGGATACTGTTTATCTGGTTCACTTTTAGACGGGTTTCTTTTGCCAGTTCAGTGGGTGTTACCGGCCGACCCAGCCTGGCAAAAGTATCAAGGACCTTTCTCTGTTGTATAGGGAGATCTTCCATGCGGTGTTTATAGTATGGAGTTAAGTCATCCAATAATTTTGTAATAGCTGAGCGGACCTCAGGCAGTTCAGACCTGTTGTAAAGCTGATAAAGCATCAAAGCTAATCTGGGATTTCCTCCGGTAATGTGATGAACGGCCTGAATTCTCGGTTTGAGTTCATCAAAGTTCTCAAGCATCTGTTCATTATTTTCAAGCTCTGCCTGCTTCTTTAAAAGCTCATTGATTTTTTCAAATGAGAATTCTTCAAGTTCTATTGTATTGAAAAACTGGTAAAAAGGCCTGTCATAACCACTTACCTCCCTGAAGTGGGTTGGGGCTGCAGCTATCAGTGTCAGAAATGAACGATTCATGAGAACATCCCGGAGTTTTCCAGCCTGTGCTTTGTCCATTATCTTTTCGTCAAGAATAAGATCAAAGTTGTCCAGCAGGAGAAGTATCTTTTTTTTATGTTTTTTACTGAAATCTTCCATTGTTTGAATTGCAATATCAACAGCTTGTTCTTCATTTTCCAAAATTTCAATTTTTTGAAACTCCGTTGCCAGTTCCCGGTCAGGATCATATTCAATTAAAAGGTCAATTATCTTTGTAAAAAAGTCACGAAGGCTGACAATTGAATATTCCTCTTCTGCGGTTTGCAAAGGGATGTATGAATTTTTCAGAGAAGAGTCTTCAAAGACTTTATACTTAGTCATTAACAAGAGATTAGTTTTTCCAATACCGCGAGGCCCAATTATTAAAAAATGCTGGTTATTAGGTGTATCAATCCTTTCACGGAGCACATCAATTATTTCTGTTAATACTGCCTCC
>JASFHE010000087.1:0-14016 GCA_050123415.1 Desulfobacteraceae bacterium
CCGCGGGGCCCTGGTCAGGATCTGAATCATGTCTTGCCGGAGAGTCATTACAGCATCCCATCAAATCAAAGTCACCGAATATCTTGCTTATTACCCGGCGCAGCAGACCCTTGAGGGCAGGGTTTTGAAGTTGCGTCAGTGTATCAATCGCCCGGGTCTTTATTTGTCCCATGAGGTCACGTGTGTTTTGGTCGATTTTAAGGTCTTTAAAGGTATCCATGATACGATCGAATTCATTTTCTCTTACTTCCGGTTCCTGCCACGACCGCTGGAGCAGGTGACGGGACTGGCCGTGTGCCTGTTCCGTGGCAAGAGCCATTATTATGGAAGGCCTTTCCAGCAGCCTGTGCCGGTCCTCACCCGGGACCAGATAGTCTTCAAGGTCATCACGTATCTGGTAGGCTATACCCATTGCCTCACTGTACCGGTGCAGGCACTCAAGTTCCGAATCCTTTGCTCCGGCAAGCATGGCTCCCAGGGTTAGGGCAACATCAAAGGCCGGGGAGGTTTTTCTTTTAAAGATCGCCAGGACCTGATCCGGGGTAAGACATCTGGGATTTTCCGACCAGACGAGCTCTTCACCCTGTCCAAGGCACATGGTACGATGGGCATGGGCGGCACTGTTAATCAGTGATGATCGGAGTTCAGCAGGGACATCCAGCTCGGAGAGCAGCTGGTATCCCCAGCCGATAAGAAGGTCTCCTGCATT
Source organism: Desulfobacteraceae bacterium (assembly GCA_050123415.1). Lineage (GTDB taxonomy): Bacteria > Desulfobacterota > DSM-4660 > Desulfatiglandales > HGW-15 > JAAZBV01. Next base: position 710 of record JASFHE010000087.1, read on the forward strand.
AAGGGCAACAGGGATTCCGTATTTTGCATGAAGGGTTTCCTGACCATATCGAATATTGTCGCCATCTTCTATGTCATCGTGGATGAGGGAGGCTTTGTGAAAACATTCCACTGCAACGGCCATCCTCCGGATATTGTGCTCAGGAATTTTATTGTCCGGGGTCAGGGAAGATACAGTGCATGCGGTCAGGAAGGGACGCCACCTTTTTCCGTCCAGTGCCATCCATTCCAATGCAATGTTCTCGGTTTGCGTACCTTCTGTTTTTAAAAGGGATTTAAGCTCCTCCCGATTAAACCATGCATCAACCCGTTCACGTTCCTTTTTAAGGTCCAGCCGCGGAATTGAGGGATTGTCGGATATTTCATATACCGCCTCCCACAGCCAGTCGGTATCAATCGCAGTGTTTTTGCAGCCGTCATAGAGCAGCGGAATTGCGATCCCGGGCACGGCACCTGCCTCCATGTAGGGAAAGACCTTTTCAAGAGTAGCCAGACAGCTTACTCCGACAACCGCTTCTATCTGGCCGGTCTCAATGAGTGTCATAACGATTGGTGATCCCTCGGCAATCAACACTGCATACCCCAGGTCCTCTGCCTGTCTTTTAAAGTCATGTATGATGCACGAGCCGCAGTGTTCGCAGAGAAGACCTATCTCATCTATCTGTGCCCTGCATTTTTCCTGAGAACGCAGGCACTGGGGCATGAGCAGCAGACGTTTGTTATAGGGAATTGCTGCCACTGTTTCACGCCACAGGGCATTGTTGATAAGGACTGCCGCAAAGTCAGCATATTGAGTTGACCATTTATGCTGCTTCAGCACCCCGGTTGCATGGTGTTTCAGTTCATTCAATCCAAGCGGCGCGCAAATTTCATTGTCTTGAACGTAGTCAATAATGAGCTGGCGCAATTCTTCCCGTTCTTTCAGGGTGCCTGGAACTTCTGTCTGAGTCGGCTTTGTGTTATATATCAATGCAAGGCTGGAGTCGCTCATATCCTTTCCTCTATGCTTTCGCTAAAACCTCTTGCTTCTGACGATTGCATCTTTTTTGCCATTTTACGGAATGCCATACGCCAGTTTGCTATCTCTGCCCGTCCCATAGCCTGCAGGGCCATGCGCTTCAGCCAGGGTACGCCTCCGGCCCACTGGTTATCCCACATGAGTTTGGGAACCCTTTTAAAATTGATTTCGTAACAGGTGCGGTAGAGTTCGAGATGATCGGCGCGCATTTTGTCGATTGTAAAATTACCTGAAGACATTATATCTTCTTCAAGTATCGGCTCGTAAAATACCGGGAAAACAACAAGTTCCTGGCTTGTCAGCTCATTTACCAGCTTTAGTGTTGCTGCTACATCAGAGGGCTGTTCACCCGGGAGCCCCAGGATAATACTGATTACGGGGAAAAAGCCGGTGCGAGTCATCCTGCCCACTGCTTCACAAACCATTTCAGGCCAGTCATCGGGTGAGAAAGGTGCAATTTTACCCGGGCTGTTGGCTGCTACCAGCCTGCCGTTTGCACTCTCCACTCCCATGTTCACCCAGAGATAGCGCGCTGCTTTTTCCCAGGTTAAAAGACGCCTGATCTCCTTCAGTTCCTTTTCTTCAAGCTGCAGGACACTGGTAATATTGGCATGGTCTATCTGCATAAAGGAGAGCCCCTTAAGCTGCTGCATCTGTGTTAAAAGGCCAGAAAGGGCATTGAAATCAGGCTTTGTTGAGGAAGAACCGTACCGGAAAAAATCCTCGCTTCCGCTCACAACAGACTTTAATCCTGCTGACAGGTTTGTCTCCAGATCGGACATGATAAGATCAGGCGCAAGATGTCGCATCCCCTTTTTAGACATGCTGCAGAACCGGCATCCCCGCCCGCAGCCTCGTGACAGCTCAATGATTCCCATCATGGATGCACCGCATATGGGCTGAATCCTGTCTGCGCCGATTCCTCCTGCGATTATTTGAGAATCTACAGGTCTGTTTTCGAGAAGGTCAAGGACAAGTTCAGGCCCTGATTCTTCAAAATATCCGTCATATACTATATCAATACCGAGATCAGCTGTCTCATCAGGGTAGGCCAGGCACTGCCAGGCACCTGCCCCTCCAAATATAATCTTGAAGTTGTGACGCTCTTTTGCCGCCTTAAGCCGGAGGAGTGTTTCCCTTGTCCACTTCCTGGTATAGAGTTCTCCATTCCAGAAGTTGCTTGTGGTGGTATTACTCATGCCGTGGCCAAGGGGATCACTGGAACTGAAAAGCACAATCTTCACCCAGGGCCCAAGCAGGTCGGGTAATCCTTCCGGTGTGGTGCAGACCACATCATCCGGCTTAAGGCCGGTATTGGTCCTTAGAGAAGATTCAATACGGCGCAATCCGAGAGGAGCAGTATGAGCACGTCCCTGTAAATCGGTATGGACCTTCGGGCTCAGGAAATGGCGCATAAGTGCCCCTGGAACCTGGGTGGTCTGCATGGTAGCAAAGATGCCCTCAAACAGGATGCGGTAGCGTGCGCTCAGGGTGCGGTCGGCCACAAGAATAACTGAAGGTTTTAGGGTGCCTTTATTCATTCTGCTTCCCGGCTGATGAGGCCTTCTTTTTAATACGGTTTAAATCTGCAGGTGAAAGGGCATCCAGCACATCCATGGGTATATCGAGTTGTTTGTGAAGCATCTCAAGCATATTCACAGACTCACGCGGTTCAGGAGAAAAACGTCTGGTCTGGCAGCTTCGATTTCGCAGCATAGAATAGATATCTGTTTCCTGCAACACATCCAGCGTGACAGGCGAAGCAGAGATTTGTGATTCATCAACCTTGTCCCCGTTTATGGGAGCCTGATTAATCTTTGGAAAAATAATAGCCCTTGTGGGGCATACTCGCGCACAGGCCGGGCAGTTGTTTTTACAATTATCAGGCTGAGAAACCCTGACACTTCCCTGATCATCAACAGAGTATACACCAAAAAGACAAAAGTTAAAGCAGAGCTTGCAGCGCCTGCATCGGTCCCGGTCTATTACAGGAAACCATGGCTCCTGTTTGCCGCTGAATTCAATTTTATTCATGGCCCCGCAGGATTCGTCCTCTTCACTATTACCGACAGCACCCATGATTTTTTCAGGTGAAAGGGTCCGGCAGTTAAGAAATTTTACTGACCCGTCATCCGGAAGAGGCGCATCCGCCATATCAAACAGCCAGCGTACGGCCCGTTCATAGCAGGCAATTACCGTCAGCTCGGGATTTCCGGCCCATTCCTTTATAACAGGATCGTGGCTGGCCGCGAGACCGCACAGGTCATCAACCGCAACAACCTTTAAACCTGATTGTTCAATCTTCTGCATAATATCTTCACGGGATTCCGGTGAAACCAGATCCCTGTGAATACATTTGCAGTAAAGTATTAATTCTTTTTCAGGCATAATATAATCAGACCTATCACTTAGTCTTTCTCCTAAAACCTGTATTATCCTATGAAAGCTATCAGCAATCAGTGTTCAGCTGTCAGCTAAGAAATTATTTTCCTTATTATAGCTGAAGGCTGAGAGCTGACTGCTGAAAGCCTGAATCCATTTATGGATTCACTCTACTTCACCACCACACACTTCATCTGTTTCTGATCCCTTATTATCAGTTTTCCATCACTCAATGCAAGGGGTGCCCAGGCCTGCTTTGTTTCCAGCAGTTCAGCCTTGGCCAGCACCTTGAGCTCTGTTGGATCAGGATCGATCAAATATAACATTTTTTCGCCGTCACTGCTAATAATCATATCATCAACCAGTATGAATCCACCCTTGTCAAAACCCGGTTTCTTTCCGGTTTTCCATTTGATATTGCCTTCAAGGTCCATACACACAAAACCGTCTCTCTGCTCATTATTACTGCAGTGGCCGTATAAATAGCCTTTATACAGGATTGCAGGATGAACATGGGTTGAATAATCCGGCGCATGCATTATCTCTTTCACTTCATACGATGAACCGTTTTTATTGATTTCCATTATCGTTCCACCGGCTTTGTACCCGCCGGTAATGAAAAGCTGATTATCGCTGATTACAGTGACATTGGGAATGGGGATAGTACACTGCCATTTTGTATATGTCCATAGCTGTGTCCCGGTTTTTGGATCAAATGCAGTGATTGCTCCTTTTTGATCCCTGTTCATGAAATTCATGGCAGTTATCATTATCAGATGATCTTCACCTTTTATTTTTACAACCAAAGGAGAGACATAGCCGGGGACTCCGGGCAGTCCCGGGGTTTTCCAGATGACATCCCCTTTCTGCTTGTCAAAGGCCACAACTCCCGCTCCCGGTGTCTGAGAGGCGACTATGACCATATTCTTATATATAAGGGGATTCTGAGCTATTGCCCAGCGGGGCAGATCCGTACCTCCGAAGTCTGTCCATATATTCGTTTTCCAGAGTATTTTATGTGTGTTTTTATCCAGGCAGTGGAAATTGCCGAAAAGGTCGCATATGTAGATCCTGCTGCCGTCTATGGTGGGGACGGCCCTGGTGCCGTCATAACTGACCGAGCCCGGGGCTTCATTGCTGAAGGTCCATTCCTCTTTTCCGGTGTTTATATCCAGGCAGCGGAGTATATTGGTCTTGTCCTCTACCCGATCATAAACGTAAATCTTGCCTTCACTTACCGCAGCGCCTCCAAATCCTTCACCCAGAGGTATGGTCCATAAAACTTTTGGCCCCTCAGCCGGCCATGACCGTAAAAGCCCTTTTTCATTGCTGACGGAGTTCCTGTCAGGACCTAAATACTGGGACCAGTCAGAGGCAAAAATCGAATTGGTCATAAGAAAAATTAAAATTATAGTTATTATTCGAAGTGTTTTCATGCTTTTATTCCTTTCCCGGGACCGGAGACCTTAAAATTGTGTTTTTTCAGGCAGAATACTGTTTAAACAGAATTTATTGTATCTTTATATATTTTTGAATACATATTTCTCCTGAATTATTGCCTAATCCTACAATTTGAAAAAATATTGTTGAATATTTGCCATGTAATTCATATCTTTTAATCCTTAATTCAAGGCATCAGGTAAATATTGACCGGGAGGTTAAGCTATGGAATCCAATATGGAAACAAAACGCATGGTTGAGTTATTTGAACCACTCGCAAAGCATGATGGTATTACCGAGACTGTATTAGATAATGTTATGATTTTACGGGCCGGTAAACACCTTCCAAGATATTCCATAGTTTATGAACCCTTTATCTTTATTATAGCCCAGGGCAGAAAAAAAGTTTTCCTCGGAGATGAGATTTACAGATATGATCCTGACAATTATCTGGTGGTTTCAACACCCCTTCCCATGGAATGTGAAACCATAGCAAGCCCGGAAGAGCCTCTGCTTGGAATCAAGATCAAGGTAGATCCTGTAATGATAAGTGAACTCCTGATTAAAATGGATAATACAAAACCGGTTTCAAAAATTACTCCAAGAGGCGTGTATTCATCAAAGCTTACAGTGGTCATAAAGGACGCTGTCATCAGGCTGCTGGAGTGTTTGAATGATCCTGTTGACGGACAGATTCTGGGACCGCAGATCGTTCGGGAGATTGTCTATCGTCTTCTGTGTGACGAACAGGGTGAAGCCCTTCGATTACTCGCAGTCCGGCATGGCCGTTTCAGCCAGATGGCAAAGGTTCTGAATCGTATACATGCGGATTTTGGTGCGAAATTGAATGTCGAAAATCTTGCTGAAGAAGCCAATATGAGTATCTCTTCCTTTCACAATAATTTTAAGACAGTAACCAGTAAATCTCCTATACAATATATAAAAGATATTCGCCTGCAAAAGGCAAGAATGCTTATGGTCCAGGATGGTATCAGTGCGGTTGAGGCAGCATTTAATGTGGGTTACGAAAGTGCATCCCAGTTCAGCAGGGAGTTTAAGCGGCACTTCGGTCATACTCCCGCAGATGAGGCAGTAAGGATGCGTAATTTTTTCGGGGATTCTTTTGTTAACGAGGCGGCGTCTTGATTTGGTTTAAGACTGTCAGCTTTAAGTGTTTTGATGTGTTAAAGAAAAAAGCCACACACTTCGTTATGCCCGTGCAAACGGGCATCCATTGTTTTTGATTAGTAAAACCTCAAATGGATTCCCGCCTCCGCGGGAATGACGAATACAGAATTGCGATTTTAAAATTGTTGAATAATGAATTATTATTGTTTTCTGGAAATGATTCCATCTTATTTTTGGAAAAGAGTGAAATAATATAATTAAAAACAGGGTAGTCATACGTATGTCTACAATTCGAACAATACTCCTGACAACAGCAGTAATAGTATTTATATTTATAATTGTATGGGGTATAAAAAGGCATCGCGCACATGAAAATGATACTGATGCCGGTATTGCACAGACAGACATCCTGGCACCGGCAAATCCGGACGGCGACTGGCCCCGGTTCCATGGTAACCGGGCCCAGAGCGGTTATGTTACAGGAAGGCTGCCGGATAAACTTTCTCTTGTCTGGCGATTCAAGGCAGGAGATGAAGTCAAATCCTCTCCTGCGATTGTAGATGGTATAGTATATGTCGGTTCTTCGGATAAGCATGTTTATGCTATTGACATACAAACAGGGAAACCGGTCTGGTCAGCATTGCTGGATGATGAGATTGAGGCATCCCCTACAGTGAACAATAATGCGGTTTATATCGGCACCCTTAAAGGAACCCTTTATGCCCTGGATTCAGGGTCGGGTGCTGAAAAATGGAAATTCAGTACGGGTGATAAAATTATTGGAGGTGCAAACTGGTTTAAGGATTCTGAAGGACGGTTGCATATACTTGCCGGCAGTTACGATGCAGTAATGTATTGTATTGACGCCCGGAGCGGCAAGCCCGTATGGAAATATGAAACAGGTAATTTCATCAACGGTTCTCCTGCTACAAGTGATAAATACTGTGTGTTCGGCGGGTGTGATGCTGTTATACATATTATATCTCTTTCCGACGGAACAAAGGCGGGTGAAATCGACACGGGCGTATACATTGCCGCTTCCGCAGCCATTAAGGGGGATCATGTGTATGTGGGTAACTATGATGGTGAGTTGCTGAAGGCGTCATTATCCGAATATAAAATTGTCTGGCGTTATAAAATGGAGGACGGTTCCTTTATCTCTTCCCCTGCTGTTACGGATGATGTTGTAGTGATAGGGGGAGGAGATATGAATATTCATTGTGTTGACAATAAATCAGGGCAGGCCATCTGGACCTATACAACCCTGGATGCTGTTGACAGTTCTCCTGTGATCGTGAGTGACAGGGTCATTTCCGCCGGTCAGGATGGAAGGCTGTATATGTTAGATCTGGCAGACGGCAAGTTTATCTGGTCATATGAAACCGGTCGATCAATAACCTCTTCCCCTGCCGTGGCCAATGGTATGGTCGTGGTAGGGTGTGACGACGGGACGGTATACTGTTTCAAATGAGAATAATTCAAATAACACCTGGTTCCGGCGATAATTTTTACTGTGAGAACTGCCTGCGCGATCAAACACTTGTAAGGGCATTACACTCGCAGGGACATGAGATAACAATGGTTCCGTTGTATCTGCCTATAAAACTTGATTCACCGGAGGTGTCAATGGATACCCCGATCTTTTTTGGCGGAGTAAACGTCTACCTGCAGCAGAAGCTAGAGCTGTTCCGCAAAACACCCCGCTGGGTGGACAGCCTGTTTGATAACCGGGCGTTGCTGTCAAGGGTTTCAAAGAAGGCAGGCATGACCAGTTCCCGTGATCTGGGGGAGACAACCCTCTCCATGCTGAGAGGAGAGGATGGTTATCAGGCCAAGGAACTGGATCGTCTTGTTGACTGGCTGTCCCGGGATATGGAAAAGCCGGATGTTATTATTCTTTCCAATATCCTGCTCGGCGGACTGGCTGCCACCATTAAAAAACATCTTCAGGTTCCGGTTGTCTGTCTGCTTCAGGATGAAGAGGCATTCGTTGATGGCATGGGAGAACCCTACAGCAAAGAAGCCTGGGAACTGCTGCGAAAATGCTCTCAGGAGATGGATGCCTTTATATCCGTGAGTAAGGCCTATTTAAACCGTATTGCACCCAGGCTGGGACTTGATGAAAACCGGATACATACTGTTTATATGGGTATCGAGCTAAGGGATTATATGACAGCGGGTCCCCCGCCGGAAAAACCCACAATAGGCTTTCTTTCACGCATGTGCCCCCAGCGTGGACTGGACACACTGGTGGATACCTTTATAATACTGAAACAGGATCCAAAACTTAAAGAGTGTCAATTACAGATCTGCGGAGGCAAATCCCAGTCAGACGAGGCTTTCATAAGGGATATGCAGCATCGCCTGGAAAATGCCGGTGCAGCCGGGGATGTAACATTCATGCCCGAATTTTTAGGCGAAGGACGAAGACAGTGGTTAAAAGGACTTACAGTGATGTGTGTTCCTGAAAAGGAAGAAGCGGCCTACGGACTTTTTGCCATGGAGGCCCAGGCCGCAGGAGTACCTGTAGTGGTGCCAAAGATAGGGATCTTTCCGGAATTGATAGAACTGACAGGCGGCGGCGAGCTGGTGGAGTTCAATTTACCCAGGTTTTTTGCCGCGGTCCTTTCGCCTTTGTTACTTGACCCTGAGGCGGCATACAGGATGGGGCAGCAGGGACGAAGGGGAATAGAGGAACATTTTGATGTTGAAAAAACAGCTAAGAATCTGATTGGTGTATTTGAAAAGGTAGTTAAAGAGGCATAAAGCAAAATCATGCTGGAACTAATTGACATTACCAAAGGATATGGGATTGAGGGTATACCGGGGTATGTACCGGTGCTCAAATCACTTTCCCTTAAGCTTTCTACCGGAGAGTCCATGGTCGTCCTTGGTCCGTCGGGGTGCGGAAAAAGCACATTGCTGAATATTATCGGTGCCCTTGATAAACCGTCCAGCGGTAATCTACGTTTTATGGAGAAGGATTTTATATCCCTGGATGAAGAAAAACTTGCTTTTATCCGCAACCAGGAGATCGGTTTTGTATTTCAGATGCATCATCTGTTGCCTCATTTAACTGTGCTGGAAAATGTGTTTATCCCCACTCTTGCTTACCCTGATAGATCTAAAAGTGAATCTATTAAAAAAAGGGCTGAGGAGCTTATAGATAAGATGGGTATCAGTGATTGCATAGACCGGCGACCGGGAGAACTTTCGGGAGGCCAGCGTCAACGGGCAGCGGTAGCCAGGGCATTGATCAATTCACCAAAGCTTCTTCTGGCCGATGAACCTACAGGATCACTGGACCATGAAACAGCCGTAAGTGTTATGAACCTATTAAGCGATCTGAACCGGACAGAGAACATAGCCCTTGTTGTTGTTACCCATGCTGCCTATCTGGCGCGGCAGTTTGATAAAGTCTATACCCTTCGTGATGGTAAATTGATAGAAGATAATCCAGAGAAGAACAGATGACATTTTTTAAGTTGGTCATAAAAAGCCTTGCCCATTACAGGCGCATGCATCTGGCAGTCGCCCTTGCAGCCGCAACGGCAACCGTTACACTTACAGGCGCGTTGCTTGTAGGAGACTCGGTAAAAGCCACACTTAAATATGCGTTTGTTGCCCGGCTTGGAAATGTGGGGTGGATTGTATCAGCTCAGGAACGGTTTTTCACTGAAGGCCTGGGCCGGCGACTTGGTAAATATGATATTGATACTGCCCCTGTGCTGCAGATAAGGGGCATGGTTACAAAAGGGGATGGAAGCATCAGAGTCAATCAGGTGCGTGTTCTGGGTGTGGATGAACGTTTTTTTAATCTGTCCCGGAAGGGGATTGTTCCTGCAGGACTGGAGAATGGGAAGGTACTCGTAAACTCCGCGCTTGCATCGCGTCTTGGAATATCAAATAAAAGCGGATCTGAAGTTGTATTGCGCATTGACAATCCCTCTGCGATTTCACGCAACCTTGTTCTTGCCCCTCATAAAGACAGCACCATATCCATGCGTCTTCCTGTAACAGGTGTGCTGGACGATGAACATTTCGGAAGATTCAGCCTTGAGGTAAATCAACAGGAACCTTTTAATCTTTTTATCCCCCTTTCCTGGCTTCAGAAAAAGATTAAACGTGACGGCCGGGCAAACCTCCTGCTGTTGGGTAATTCTTCTCAAATGTCGACAGATAAGTTGAATGAAGCCATAAGCAGAGAGTGGCGCCTCGAAGACGCGGAGGCTGAACTTAAGCCTATAGAAAAAAAATCTCTTGAGCTCAGCAGTTCAAGGGTTTTTATTGATCATTCTCTTAGCAGCGGAGCATACAAAGCCCGGCCTGACAGTCTCAGACTTTTAACATACTTTGTTAATGAGCTGAGGGTTGGCGATGCCTTTACTCCCTATTCAATGGTCACATCAGTAGAGAGAAAAGGTGATTTTGCCGGTATCCTGCCGCATGACATGAAGGATGATCAGATTGTTATCAACCAGTGGCTCGCTGATGATCTTAATGCCAAAGCGGGAGATCAACTTACACTGACATATTTTGTCCCGGGTGGATGGCAGAAACTGGAACAGGCGTGGCGGAGTTTTAAAATATGCTGGGTTATACCAATAGAAGGAGCAGCTGCCGATCCTGGCCTGGCACCCGGTCTGCCTGGTCTTTCGGATTCCGAAGATTGCCGTGACTGGGACCCTTCACTTCCTATCAATCTTGATCTTATCAGAGATAAGGACGAAAAATACTGGGATGATTTTCGCGGAACGCCCAAGGCATTTGTAACACTTGCTGCCGGAAAGGACATGTGGGCCAACACCTATGGCGATCTCACAGCAGTCCGTTTCAAGGCGGAATTGACAGGGCGGGATAATCTGTCTGAAAAGATACGCAGGTCTGTTGATCCGGCTTTTGCAGGACTGTCAGCAGTACCGGTCCGTGAGATCGGTAAAAAGGCAAGCAGGGGCGGTACGGATTTTGGTCAGCTCTTTCTCGGCCTGAGCATGTTTTTAATCTTCTCAGCTGTTCTGCTTATCTGGCTTCTTTTTGTCTTCAATATTGAAGGAAGAAAAGGTCAGACCGGAATGCTCCTGGCAATAGGATTCCCTTTAAAAAAGATCAGAAAACTTTATCTTTATGAAGGTTTATTTGTTGCATTTCTTGGCGCTGCTGCAGGAACCTTTATCGCTCTTATCTATACCCGGTTGCTTATCCGTGGTTTGTCCGATGCCTGGCAGGGAGCAGTTGCAGGCATGACTGTCCATTATTCCGCATCGGTTCAATCCCTGAGTATCGGTTTTATATCGGGATTTTTAATTGCGCTTATTGCAATGATCTGGACACTGCGCAGGCAGATGAAGGTAAACGCACACAGTCTTTTAAGCGGGAGTGAGTCATCTGCTGATTACTTTTCATCTGCTGGCATGCGAAAATCGGCAGGATGGATATCTTCAATAATTTGTTTTGCCGGTGCGGTTCTTCTAGTAATATTCAGTAAATCACTTGGAAGCAGTGCCATGGCAGGAGCCTTTTTCGGAGCAGGTACATTACTTTTGATTTCCATTATGACCATGATAAGAATGGTGTTTATCGGGGTGGGATCGGAGATCCGGGGCTGTCTGCCCTCATTAAACTCCCTTGCTGTCAAAAACAGTGCCCGAAGACGCGGACGAAGCATGGCGGTTGTTGCAATGCTGGCATGTGGAGTTTTTATGGTTGTTGCTGTAGGAGCTAACCGAAAAGATCCCGGAGCGGGGGGAGAAAAGCGCGCATCAGGTACGGGCGGTTTTTCGTTATACGCAGAGTCTTCCGTGCCGGTAGTGCAGGGCCTCAATTCGGAATCAGGCCGCAATACATGGGGAATGAATCCTGCTGTATTAAAAGAAACAAACTTTGTTAGCCTCAAGGTCCGTCAGGGTGATGATGCAAGCTGTCTTAACCTCAACCGGACTCAGGAGCCCGGACTCCTCGGAGTGCCTGTAGATGAACTAACTGAAAGAGGGGCTTTTTCATTTCAGGATCTGGAAAACATGGAGTATCAGGAAAGGCCCTGGGATATCCTTAAGCAGGATACTGGAGAAAGGGTTATTCCGGCTGTTGGAGACTATCCTACAGTATACTGGGGACTTGGTAAAAAGACAGGAGATGTCCTGATTTATCATAACAGAAAGGGTGAGGAGATAGGTCTGCGTATTGTGGGAATGATCAGGAGTTCGATATTGCAGGGCAGCCTGATAATATCAGAAAAGGCCATGGCGCGGTATTTTCCTGAAGTGGAGGGATACGGGGCATGGCTGATAGATACATCCAGGGAGAAAGAAACAGAGGTATCGGAACATATAACGAAAAGAATGTCCTATGCAGGAGTTTCAGTGGAAACCGCAGTTGAGAGGCTTGAACTTTTTGCAAAAATGGAAGACACTTATTTAACCATTTTTCTTGTCCTTGGGGGGCTTGGGCTTATGCTGGGCTGTATAGGGCTTGGGCTTGTTGTAGCCCGTAATCTTCTTGAACGGCAGGGAGAACTGGCAATGATGAGGGCTGTGGGTTTCAGTAAACATACTCTTATGAAGATGGTCTGTTATGAACATGTATATCTTTTAATCGCAGGGCTATTTGCAGGAGTGATATGCGCTCTGACTTCCGTTACTCCTTCTATACGCGCTGCAAGCGGAAAGCTGCCTGTCGGGCTTCTCGGGATTATGATTCTTATGATCGGTATGAGCGGAATTATCTGGGTTGTAATCTCAACAAGGTTTGCTTTAAAGGGGGATATATTGACACATTTGCGGAATGAGTAGAGAAAATTTCACCGCAAAGACGCATCCGCCTTTGCTTAGCTATGGGGGGACAGGAAGTACGCAAAGAAATGCGAAGTTGTTATGAAAAACAAAGACAAGGTGGGGTATAAAACCCAATACTGTTGACTTAAGAAAAATAAGCAGGTATGGCGACTTAATCGTCATTCCCGCGCAGGCGGGAATCCACTTTAAGTATTTAAAAACAAAAGCAAAATAGATTCCCGCCTTCGCGGGAATGACGAACTATAAGGCTTAAGTCAACAACATTGGGAATAAATCCCGACCCTACATCAGACTTTATTGCAAAAATTACCTTTTTCAGAGATTGCGACATTGCCTGGAAGGCGGGAATCTATTTTTGAAATAAAAACCAATACAAATGGATGCCCGTCTGCACGGGCATGACGGCTGTAGAGACAGGTTTAAACCCCAATGTTGTTGACTTAGTGGCATAGCATTTTTCTTTGCCTTGCCACAGACCATCTGTTTATTTTTCTTTTAGTAAATCTTGGTTGAGATGGTCGTTTATTTGGAGACGGATAATACCTGACT
>JASFHE010000088.1:0-13998 GCA_050123415.1 Desulfobacteraceae bacterium
GGTAAAACTGTCAGGAATTGTCCCTGACCGCAGCTACCATCGCGGTAGTGTAGCCGATGCAACCGGATTACGCCTTTTGACATTCTCTTTTCCAAATCAGCGTGATCTGGAAGAAAGATTCAAAGCACAAAAACTGGACCTCCCGATTTTTAAATCCATTCCCGGAACCAGTAAAAGCCGGGCCCTGGTCCAGGACCCTGATGGTCAATGGGTAGAGCTGATAATTCTGCCTGATGCGGACGCCTCAGCATATAGGGGGTTTGAGATTGGTCTTGTGGTCTCGGATCTGGCAAAAAGCAGGATTTTTTATCGGGATTTTGCAGGTCTGAAAGAGTTACCTCCAGAAGAGGATACCTTTTTTCATACGAAAAAATATCCTTTTCAGCATGGCTCTACGATTGTCAGCCTTCGCTGTTTCGGTCCTGACCTTCCGGCCGATACCGGAAGCGGAGGCATCCAGTATGTAGTTTCGGACGCCAGGGCAGTGGAAAAGATGGCGAAAGATCGCAATATAGTAATTGATCAGCCTCTCAACATACTGAAGGATTTCTCTCTTTTAACTATCTGGCTGGATGACCCGGACGGCATCACTAACTATTTCGCACAGGTCGGAGTGAAAGAAAACTAAAAAAAGCCCCGTCCTTGTAGTATTATTCACCAGTTGGTGGTGCCGGATTAATTCAAATTTTATTTCTAAGACTGATAGTTGTTAGCTCGAAAGACTTGCCATTCTTGCCTTGACTGATTCAACTTTGTCAGCAGCTCTCATTGCTTCATAACACTTTTCCAGTTTTTCAAGCACATCTTTAAGACGCGGATGGTTTTTACCAAGAATTTTTTCCCTTACTGTATATGATTCTTCATAGAGGTCAGCGGCCCTTTCATTTTTACCATCCACAACATACAAAAGTGCTAAATTTTCGAGTGATGCTGAATAAAAGGCATGATTCTTCCCGAATGTCTCTTCTGCTACTTTTACTACTTCCTTTGCTGTAACAATGGCTTCCATGGTTTTACCATTTTTATAGAGTATTGCCATTCTTTTATTGAGACTGTTGTACAATTTCTGCTGTCCAAACGCTGCACCGGAAAAGAAGACCAATACCAGAGTTGCAATTAATATTTTTGTAAATGTTCTCATGTCTATAACTCCTCCAAAAATAAGTTAAATATTTATATTTTACAGGTTATAGTTTTTATACGGATTTGTAATAAATCCTGACCCTCTAACCCTGTGCCATTTTTATTTTTAAGATAGCCTTTCGGGCTACATTGAAATGTTAGTAATTTTAGCTACTGATTGACAGCAAGACAGTCATCAGGAGCATAATTTAAACAGTCTTAGCTGTGTTTTATTTTTTCATCGGCATATTCATTAATAAACTTTAGGAAAAAAATATCTAAAGGCATATTTTTTAAAATGCTGATTAAATACGCGTTCTTTTGACAAAGAAACTTTTCAAGACTTGATTCCTCTCTGCCTTTTTATCTATACTGCACTCCTGACACATCTGAATCTGTTTACCTATCATTATTTATAAGGAGGATTATCCATGGCAACACTGGAAGAACTTGAAGCAAGATTACAGAGATTGACCGATATCAGGGAGATCGAAAGGCTCCAAAAGATTTACGGCTATTATTGCGACTATTTTGAGTTTGATAAGGTTGTGGACCTGTTTTCGGACAATGCCGAATCTGTTGAAGTAGCAGATCATGGCGTTTACAAAGGAAAAGAAGGTGTGCGGAGATTTTATATTGACCTTCTTCAGGGAGGCGAGGGCAAAGAGCCAAGACACGGTCTCCTTTCAATTAATTTTCAGCTCCAGGGAGTAATAACAGTTGATCCTGACGGACAAAAAGCCAAGGGAAGATGGTATGGTTTCATGGTAGAGGCAAAGCCTACACTCTCCCTTCATGAAGGGGAGTTGCGTGCCCTCTGGGGAAACGGCATATATGAAAACGAATATGTAAAGGAGAACGGAAAATGGATGTTCAAAAAGCTTCACTTTTTCCTGAATTTCAGAACTCCATTTGAAGATGGATGGCTGAAGACTCCGGTTGTAGGACACACTGGTCCGGACCCTGTTGTAACGCCTGATGCACCTCCAACAATCTGGTCACCATATCCATCCGAGTATAAGTTCCAGCCTCACTTTAAGCACCCAATAACCGGTGAGGAATAAAGAACTAGTGGACCGTTTTAAATATAAAGAAAGGATGGTGCATTATGAACCTGGAAGAACTCGAAGCACAGGTAACGCTACTTGAAGATATTCAGGCAATAACAGACCTGCAAAGGATGTACGGCTATTATTTTGATACACATAACTGGGAAAAGATTGTTGACCTGTTCAGTGAGAAGACAGATTACATAGAAATTGTGGATCATGGAGTTTTCTACGGTAAGGAGGGCGTAAGGAAGGTCTACTGGGATATTATTGCCTGTGGCGGTAAAAACAAATTTCCGCCCTGGGTAGAATTTATTATCACACAGATAGGGGGAGTGGTAGATGTGAATCCGGACGGTAAAACAGCGAAGGCAAGGTTTCAGACATGGCTTTGTGAGTCCAAACAATACGGTGCCTATCCAAGGCAGGAATGGCTGCATGGATATTATGATAACAGATATATAAAAGAGAACGGGAAATGGCTCTTTTCAAGATTAGACTGGAACAATACATTCTGTTCCCCGTTTGAAGATGGATGGCTTAATACTCCACTGATGGGATGGATGCCTGTTCCTGATGCAGATGCTCCACCAACGGCTTTTCACCCATATCCCTACCGCTATAAGGTACCGTATACCTTTAAGCACCCTATTACCGGTGAGGAATAATCTTTGTAGAGACAAGACATGCCTTGTCTCTACGTTCTCATCTAGAACTTTACTACCTTTGGCTCTCCGCCAAAAGAAGCAAATGTTGCCGTTGCGTCTTTAAGATACAGAACCTGGGTATTGGGATCATCAGCCTTATACATGTTCTGCAATTGGGGAAAGGCATCCAGCATTGCCTGCTTTGTTTCAATCCTGTCATCCTCAACAGCTTTTGCTTCAATGCGAATCCATTGATCGCCTGAAAAAGCACATATCTCGATCTTGGGGTTTGCCATCATCTGTTTTGAAACGTCCTTAGCTTTTCCGGTCTGGATATAGAGCTTCTCCTCAAAGATAAGGTAAGTTCCGAAGGGACGCACCCTTGGCTGATCACCGTCAACTGTTGCGAGATAGTATGTCCCGCATTTTTTTAAAAATTCATAAACTTCCTGCATAATTCTTTCCTCCTTTTAAATTAAGTGTGTTATCTATATCAAAACTATTTAAAATTAACCATATTTTTTCTTCTATCTAACCTTTATAAATACTAAATAACCACGGCTCAGGCGTCCATGTCGCAGAGCGCTTTTAAAACACTGAACCTTTTATCAGACTGCTGCTGAAGGATATTTACATCTTCTTCACCCAGATGTTTAAACTTTCCAATGAGTTTCAACATTTCAACTATAGGTTTGGGTTTGCTGACCGATTGCGTAATTCTATAGGTTCCGTTCTCTACTTCCCACAGGGGAAAATAATTAGTCTGAACTGCCGCGCGGCATACCTGGATTGAGGCGTCCTGAGGTACCTTCCAGCCCGTTGTGCAAGGGCAGAACACATGCAGGTAAACAAACCCTTCCTTGACCTTTTCCTTTGCCCTGGTAAGTTTTTTGGCATAATCCTCCAGATGACTCAGTGTTGCCGTGGCAACATAGGGTATGTCATGCATGGACATGATCATGGGCATATTCTTCGCGGCCGTTGTTTTACCTATACTTTTCGAACCGGCAGGGGTTGTGCTGGTAGATGCTCCATAAGGTGTGGCACTGCTTCTTTGAACGCCGGTGTTCATGTAACCTTCGTTGTCGTAGCAGATATAAATTACGTTTTCGTTACGTTCAGCAGCTCCGCTTATGGTTTGAAGCCCGATATCCTGTGCACATCCGTCTCCGGTATGGCACACAATAGTGGCATCAATTCCCGCCTTTTTATAATAACGGGACAAACCGGTTGCGCTTGAAGCCACTCCGGTCATTACATTTGCATAGTATGAATGCTTATGCCAGGCCTGATCGTTCTGGCCATGGATGGTCGGGGCGCTACAGCCGGGAGTACCAAACAAAATAGCATCCTTCCCCATAATTTTAGAAACCAGACGAAGATTCAATTCCATTATACAACCGGGGCAACACGCATTCCCCGGAGAAAACTGATCTTCATCACAGTAGTATTCGGTAACTTTGGGCATTTTTTTTAATTTCTCAGCCATTATGAATCCTTTCCTGCTTATGGTAACCAGGTAACTTCCTGGTAGGGTTTACCTTGCGATGCGTCATAAATATCGTCTACCATGCCGGCAATATGTCCCTGTGAAATGTCCATGTTAGCAAGGCCATCAATGAAACTCAGCATGGGCATGATGCCAATGTGCTTTGTGATGGCATTGACTTCCATATATATGGGACCGCAGTTCCATCCGAAACAGATGCTGCGATCCAGAACGCCTATTGCCTTTTTGCCCTTCAGCACCGTGCTCAGCTTTTCCACCGGGAATGGGCGATAGAGTCGTAATTTAACCAGTCCGACCTTTATACCTTTTTCACGCTTTGCATCGATTACAGTCCTGGCAGTACCTGTGACGCTTCCTGACGTTACCAGAACAATATCCGCATCATCACAACGGTAGGCTTCGATCTGGCCGTGATAGCCGCGCCCGAAGGCCTTTTTGAAACTATTATCGATGCTTTCCAGCTTATCTTTTACGCGTTCCATGGCAGCCATATGTTTTTTGCGGTATTCTACAAATCCCATACCGATACCGTGGCTTCCGCAACCTGTACCTGCGCCGGGGATAACCTTCATCCTCTGGGGCTGGTCTTTCAGGGGCGCCAGAAAACGATCAACATCTTCCTGTTCGGAAATCTCCACTTTCTCGGACAGAAAAGAGAGATAGTAGCCATCGTAATTTACCATAACCGGCAACTGGATATCATAATCTTCGGCCAGCCGGTAGGCCATGATTATCGTATCAAAGATTTCCTGATTATTCTCAACGATAATCTGTACCCATCCGGAATCCCTTGTTGAAATCATATCCTGTTGTCCTGAATAAACCGCATGGATTCCGGGCGGCTCACGGTTCACATTCACCATCACCAGAGGCGCCCGGTAACCCGCCGTTTGAAGCAGGGTGTCATACATATAAACCAGACCATAGGATGAAGTGGCCGTAAAGCCGCGACCGCCGCCCATTACAGCAGCGCATGCTACATTCTGGGCAGAATTTTCCCCCTCTACCGCAACGTATTCACAGTCAAGAATGCCGTCGGCATGGAATTTAGCAAGCTGCTCCACCAGTTCGCTCTGGGGTGTAATCGGATAAGCGGAAACCACATCGGGCCGGCAGCGCAGTACTGCGTAAGCCGCTGTGGCATTTCCGGTAATTACCTTTATATTTTTATTTGATTGTGCAGTCATCAGCATACTCTCCTTCAGGCGTCATGGTTATAGCTTTTTTAGGGCATTCCATGGCACAGATACCACAACCCTTGCAGTATTCCAGGTTTATTACATAAGTGTCATCACCGGTTGTGATGCATTGCGTAGGGCAGTAAGTCATACATAGGCCGCAGACATTGCATACATCATAATTTACGACCGGTCGCGATGTCCTCCACTCACCGGTTTTAAGGCAGAGAAGGGTTTTGTTGCCATCGGACCAGGCGGCCTCGGTACCATAAATATATTTTTCTTCCTTTTTCATTACCATGAATGCACCTCCACTTCATCAAACCCTCTCTGCGCATTTCGGATATTCCTCTCCAGGATATCGCCTTTCAGATAATCGGTGAATCCCTTGAGAATTGAATCCAGCTTGACCCATTCTGTTGTTGCGGCTAAAGCTCCTAACAGACAGGTATTTGGAATATCCCTGCCGATCTCACACAGTGCAACCTGGGTGGCATTGATGACTCCCGCCTTTTTCAGATTTTCCGCAGGCTTATTTTCAAGCGGCTCAGCACTGTTTAGAATGAGTACACCGCCCGGCTTTAAGCCATCGTACAAAGTCGGAAGATCCATGAGAGTGGGATCAATAACTATTATGCAGTCCGGGGTGTAGACCTGAGTTTTCTCCCGAATTGGTTTTGTGTCAAAACGCGTGAATGCAATCACCGGCATGCCTCTGCGTTCAAATCCGTACATCGGAAAACTTGCAACATGCTGCCCCTCATACGCGCAGGCAGATGCAAGCATTTTGGCCGCAAGTACGGCACCCTGTCCTCCACGACCGTGGACCCTTATTTCTTTTACGGACATTAAAATAAACTCCTTTCTATTATATTTGGACTTCGTCCATTATCTTTTTTTCGATATCTTTACGCAATGCCTTTTTATCCAGTTTACCGACTCCGGTCACAGGCATTTTTTCTATAAATTCGATTCGTTCGGGAAGCTGAAGAACTGAAACATTCTGAGATTTTAAAAATTCAATAATGCCTTCAAATGTGAGTACAGCACCTTTTTCCGGTTCAATATAAGCGCAGACCCGCTCTCCCATGAGTTTGTCAGGCATAGGGATAACTCCGACAACCGCTACCTCCGGATGGAGGATTATCAGTTTTTCTATGTCAGTAGCGCTTATACTCTCCCCTCCCCTGTTGATCACCTCTTTTATTCTCCCGCACAGGGTGATATAACCCTCTTCGCTTATGGTTGCGAGGTCACCGGTTTTAAAGAAACCATCTTCATCAAAAATCCTGGAATTTTCTTTCGGGTTGTTGAAATATCCGGAAAAAACACATGGTCCTTTCACCATTAATTCACCGGGAGTGTTGCAGGGCAGTTCTCGTCTCTCGGTATCTATGACCTTATATGTATCATATGGAAATGTCTGTCTCCCAACCGTGCCGCAAATGGTTTCACAACTATCTGCAGTTCGTGTAATGCAGGTCATCCCCTCTGTTCCGCCGTACCCATTATAATAGCAGAGACTGAAACGATCCATAATTTCTTTCACCATCTCACTGTGACTGGCGCCTCCGCCGGAGTGCATCTTCTTTAACGAACTTAAATCGAATTTACCTGTGTCTTCATATTGAAGCAGTCTCTGCGCCAGCGTGGGCACCCAGATTATTGAAGTAACACGTTCCTTTTCAATTTTCTCGCATATGTCGGAATTATCTGTTGTACTTTGAAACACAAGCTTTCCCTGAGTTATCACACTACCCAGCAGACCTTTTGAGAAAGAAAGGTCATGCCCTACCGGACCAACGATCATATTGATATCTTCACAGTGCTGCTCCCACGACCTGGAACAGAATTCAACAGCACATGCCAGGCTGTTATGGGTGCGGGGAACTATTTTAGGTTCTCCGGTTGTTCCGCCTGTTGGCCCCATGTGGGCAACCTGACGCGGGTCAGGTCTGCGGCCGGCCAGTAAAATGCGATCATCCCGGGTTAACCTGTTTTCTTCGATCAAATCTTCCATGCTTTTATAAACCGGACCGTCGATTTTTCCACGGACAGTGATCACATTTTTTATTTCAGGATTATCGCTCAATACGCTATTAATCAATTGTTTAAAATCGAATTTGTGTGTACTTACCGGTACAATCCAGGATGTAGCTCCTGTGAGTTTTAACAGCCGGTCAATCTCAAATTTCCGGTATCTGTCAATAAGCAGAACAGGGATAGCACCGATCTTCTGGCACGCGAAATATGCAAAAATAAACTCATTCCAGTTGGGAAGCTGTATAAGGATGCGATCGAGGGGCTCTATACCCAGCCTGATCATCCCGATTCCCAACCGGTCAGCCTTTTCACGCGCCTGGCCATAGGTATAGCGGCTGATCCTGTCCACAAAGGCCTCTTTGTCAGGATGGATATCCGCTGCCAGATCAAGATAATCACCAAGAGTAAAACCTCGCCACCAGCCTCTATTGATATATATCTCTTCATCTTCCGGCTTATATGGTACCACGCCATCGAGCAATTTAAACATCCATGTCCTCCTTAATGTTCAATCAAAAACTGGCGTTTTTATATGAAAGCTGTCAGCCATCAGCGGTCAGCTTTCAGTAAAAAAACTTTTAAAAGGTTTCATCTGACAGCTGATCGCTGACAGCTGAAAGCTATATATCATATCTCACATCCGATTTTGGCTCCATCGCTCATTGCATCCACTATCAAACCCGGTTCTTTGCAGCTGCCTATCACATAGGTCTCTGCTACAAGATCCCTGAACTGTTCTATAATGCCGTTGTTAGGCTCCCAGTCCTGGGTACTGATGATATTTTTTCCCCTTAGAATATATCTGCGTTTGTCCTTTAAACTTATCTCCAATCCCCGGTCATCGATGTTGCGGTACTCAACGTCCGACCATATGGGTACGTTGTTCTGTTTCAGCCACGGCCAGAGACTTACCATGTCGTCAATTGTCATGCGGTCACCCAGTTCTTCTTCAGGGCCATTGTGTACCATGGATACCCTGCGATTACGCTTGACAAGATATTCCGCCAGTTCGCAGCCATGAAGGGTACCACCCATAATTACGACACTCTTTCCTACAGGCATCCAGAGTTTGGATAATTTTTCCATCTGCGCCGAACTGAAAAATTTCAGGAAAAATTTGAGCATACCATGAAGTTTGTCAGTATTTATCACTTTTGGATTATCTGCGCCGGGCACTCCAATTTCGCCATGGGCCGCACCGGCTGCAATCACCAGCACATCGGGGCGTTCACGCTGGATTACCTGGGATGTCACTTTTGTCTTTAATTTTACCTTGACACCTTCTTTTTTCAGCTGTGTGGAGAGATACCTTACAAACAGGGTCATATCCTCAGTTTCAAGATCCTTCACTATTGCCGCGAGTGGAATCAGTCCGCCAAGATAGCTGTTTTGTTCATACAGGACTACCTCGTGTCCACGCTGGGCGGCAACACGGGCAGCCTCCATTCCTGAAGGACCGCCGCCAACAACAAGGACTTTCTTTTTCTTATCAGCAGGTTTGATCTGGAATTCAGGAAGGTGTTCCTTACCCAGGTATGCATTCGTCCTGCAGGCCAGTACCTGGTTCCTGTTACGGCAGTCAAAGCAGTAAAGACATCCATTGCACCAGCGGATATCTTCCAATCGGCCTTCTTTAGCTTTATTTGGCAGATCCGGGTCAGCCAGCAGACGCCTGGTCATACCTACAAAATCAAGACTTCCCTTCTGCAGGTATTCTTCCCCCAGTTCCGGATCAAGGCGGCAGGCGGTCCATACCGGGATTTTGACTCCTCCTCTTTTTACCGCCTCCACAAGGGGAACCGATGCTCCCCGGCCGTTACGGCTCCAGTCATAATCCTTTGGCAGATCATCGGGCGGCGCAGGACACAGTATCCTGTCAGGCTGTATCAGCCCTCCACGGTGACCATATCGTTCACCACGCAGATTGAGACCATCAGCTACTTCAGCTATGCATTTTGCCAGCTCGACACCCTCTTCAAGAGTAGTGGCCCTGGGATGGTTGTATTCCACGGCATTCATGATGACATGGATCGCGAATTCAGGTCCGGTCCGCTTTCTGGCTTCTTCGATACAGCGACGCAGGAATCTGGTGCGGTTTTCATAACTCTGGGGACCATACTCATCGGTACGTTTGTTCCAGATCCTTGACAGGAATGTGTTACCCTGATGGGCTGTACCATGATTAAACTCACAGGCATCAAACCCTGCCCGGTAAGCCCTTTCCGCTGCACCTGCCCAAAGATTGATCTGTTCTTCGAGCTCATCCCCGGTTATTTCCCTGCATGGCAGAAAATCAGGTCCGGGTAATTCTTCTTCGGTCAGGGTGGAAGCACATTTGATATCCCTTATTTTTGGGTCCCTTGGGAGCAGTCCGGTCGGGTTCCACGGGCCTGCATGCTGGAACTGAATGGACACTTTACAGTCATGTTTGTGTACTGCATCGGTCAAACGCTTAAAACCCGGAATCAGGCGGTCATCGTCCATGTGTAGCTGAACACCTTCATAGTTACCTTCTGCATCATAATGAACATGCTGTATGCCAAGGGGATATTCCGTTCCGCAGGATTCCACAACCAGAAATCCCACTCCGCCTTTTGCTAATCTTTCATAATAGGTAATCATTCGTTCTCCGACATTCTGGTCCGGATCAACAAAAGATGTCCCGTTGGCAGTCTTAATTATTCGATTTTTAACTTTTACCGGGCCAATCATGCCCGGCTCGAATAACTTTTGAAACTTAGTACTCATGTTTATCTCCTTCTCAAAGGGTATATTCATTATTGTAATACAGGCTATACGTGAGGGCTATAAATTTTCTTCCACTATCCTGGCAGCCGCTTTAAGTGTGGCAACAGTCTTTTCCACCCCTTCAATTTCATCAGGGGCGAGTTCGTATTCCAGTATCTCAGACACTCCGTCTTTCCCGAGTTTTACGGGAACCGACATACTTATCCCGCTTACACCATATTCTCCGTCAAGCATAACCGAACAGGGAATTACTTCCCCGGTGTTTTCCACTATCGCCCTTACAATCTTTTCAAGGCCGATGGCGCATGTCCACCCTGCAGTTCTTCCTGTCCGACCCTCCTCAAGCTTTTTCAGTATATTCGGGATTTCAGTGTGGATTTTGGCTTTAATCTCTTCGCTGACCGTGATCTTCTGACCATCGATGCTCGCTGTGCTGAAAAGCAGTACCTGGGTAGAGCCATGCTCACCTATTACCGTGCCATCCACCTGGCTTACTTTAACATTATAGGCTTTGGCAAGAAATTCTCTGAAACGAAAAGAATCATTGATTGAATAGCCTATCAGTTTATTACGATCAAACCCACCGGACAACCAGGTGGCATAGTTCAGGGGATCAACCGGATTTGTTGCCGTAATAATTAAGGCGTCCGGGCAGTACTGTTTTATTTTACCGGAGATATGTTTTACCAGTTCTATATTCTTAGGCAGCATCTCCATCCGGTCGGCAATCAACCCCTGTGGGGCTCCCGCCGCATTAATGACAATATCAGAGCCACCCATATCGCTGTAATCACCGGCCCTGATAAGTATATCTCTGGAAGAAACTGCCGTGCTGATATCAATAGCATGTTGCTGGAGTAGATTCTGTCTCTTCCCGCCAATCATTAAGAATTCGTCGGCCAGCCTGTTGGCCGCCAGATAAAATACTGCAGGAGCACCAACCCAGCCTGCCGCTCCGATTACCGTTATTTTCATACTTCCTCCAATGCGTTTTTACTGATACCTGTAATTCTAAAATATATCGTATCCATTTCTGCTTCCAAATTCTGTCCCCAGAACTTGAACAACTAAAAGATTTATATATCAATAATATATATCATGTCAATAATTTGCACTTGAAAAAAAATATCTGTAAATATACTAATATCCAATTATTACAGTTCAAATATTTTATTTGCCTGTCATGATACTGTTTATTATACAGATATTTCAAAATTAGACTAATGAGAAATATAAAAATTATTTAATTCAATGAAAATTAGGTGGAATTTATCACAAATGAACAAGCTAGTAACACTCGATCAGGCGATTAATTTGATTAAGGACAACTCCACAGTCAATCTTACCGGTTCCGGCGGGGGTATGATGGATGCGGAGTATATCTACCAGGCGATTGAAAAACGATTTCTTCAGACAGGGGCGCCAAAAAATCTCACCCTTGTCCATGCTACAGGTGTCGGCAGCGGGAATGAAACGGGTATGGGGCGGTTTGCCCATAAAGGGCTGGCAAAACGTGTTATAGGCGGGCACTGGAAATGGTCACAAAAGATGTCCGACCTGGCGCAGGAAGAGGCCTTCGAGGCATACAACCTGCCGCAGGGTGTGCTCTCAAAGTTAATCCGTGAAATTGCCGCAGGGAGTCCAGGACTGTTATCAAAGGTTGGGATGAATACATTTGTTGATCCACGCCAGGACGGCGGCAAGTTGAATAAGTCCGCGAAAGAGGATCTGGTCGAACTGGTAACGATCAGAGGAGAAGAGTACCTGCTATATAAAACATTTCCTATTGATATCTCGATAGTGAGAGGATCGATAGCTGACGAGGACGGTAATATCTCTGTAGAAAATGAGGTAATAGATCTGGAGATTCTCCAATCGGCACAGGCGGCCTACAACAGCGGCGGAATCGTGATCGCCCAGGTGAAAAGACTGACCAAAAGGGGAACCCTCCATCCCAGGATGGTACGGGTACCGGGCCATATGGTTACTGCGGTGGTTGTCGATCCGAATCAATGGCAGACCTGCGCTGTGGAATACGATCCCGCCTTATGCGGTCACACAAGAATACCGGTCGATTTTATTACACCGCTTGAACCGGGGCTTCGTAAAATAGTAGCCAGAAGGGCCGCCATGGAACTGGAGCCGGGCGCAGTTGTTAACCTGGGGATAGGTATGGCAGACGGTGTTTCCAATATCGCATCCGAAGAAGGGATCATAGACAGGTTTGTATTCAGCATCGAACAGGGTATTGTAGGCGGTGTCCCGACCAAGGGCAAGGTATTCGGGTCGGCATATAATCCTGACGCCATCATCGCGATGTGTGAACAGTTCGATTTTTATCACGGCGGCGGGCTGGACATCACCTGCCTGGGAATGGCCCAGGTAGACCAATTCGGCAATGTAAACGTCAGCCGCTTCGGAAACGTCATTGCGGGAAGCGGCGGGTTCATAGATATTTCGCAGAATGCTAAAAAAGTGGTTTTCTGCGGCAGCTTCACCAATGGCGCTGAAGTCGAGATTAAAGACAGTCACCTTAAGATTCTAAAGGAAGGAAAAATAAAGAAATGTGTCGATCATGTTGAACAGATCACGTTCAGCGGTGAATTCGCCACAAAAAAGAAGCAGAAAGTATATTATGTTACAGAGCGGGCTGTCTTTGATTTAGAAGATAATAGACTCCGATTGATCGAGATAGCGCCGGGGATAGACATGCAGAAAGACATCCTGGATCAGATGGGATTCAGACCTTTGATTTCGGAAAACCTGAAACAGATGGACGCATGTCTGTTCGCATCTGAAAAAATGACAATTCACAATAATAATCTGTTTAAAGGCTTTGAAAAGAGAAATTGAACATCAACAGTCAAAAGCTTTTACTTGAAAGATATACCATTACATAAAATTATTTTAAAAAAGGGATTGTCATGGGACCGGAACAAAACAAAAAGGTAGTAAAAGAGTTTTATGAGGTAGTTTTTCAGAAACACGATCTTGATGCGGTAAGTCGATATATGCACGAAGACTACATCCAGCATAATCCTGATGCTGATCAGGGTATGAAGGGCTTTGTTGAGTTTCACAAAGGTTTTTTTTCCGCAGCACCTGACTTCTATGCAACAATCAACAAAATGGTTGCTGAGGACGATATTGTTTTTGCGTACAATACCATTACCGGTACACATACAGGAGAAGGTTTTCTCCATTATAAACCGACCGGCAATAAAATAAATTTTGATGCGGTAGATATGTTCCGCCTGAGGGATGGGAAACTGTGCGAACACTGGGATGTTGCCGATACCAGACAGCTCTTCCTGCAGGTCGGGGGGCTCAGGGAAATTAACATATGAACAGAAACGCAGTTACCGTAATAATAGCAGGTTTTTTTACAATTTTTATCAGCTATACTATCAGGTATTCCCTATATACAATTATTATTCCAAATGGAATTATTATTTAGATAATATGTTTTTTCAATTGTATTACAGTATATCCATCACATTTATTTTAAAATATTAATGTTCGGTTTTTATGGAATACTCCCAAAGGCTTCCAGGATATCATCCATGGCAAGATGGAGTTTGATGTTTGTTCCTTCTACCTCCGGGCTTAGATGTGCCACGCAACCGTGACAGTCAAAATACCACCGCCAGAGGCGGTGGCTTGATGTTGTTAGTCCTAAAAGGTACCCCTTGTTATATACT